>NZ_BAAHYK010000012.1:0-137257 GCF_054657595.1 Desulfocicer niacini | reverse complement strand
ATTTAAACCTTAGGAAAGCAACCTTAGGAAAGCAAACTTAGGAAGGCAAACTTAGGAAGGCAAACTTAGGAAGGCAACCTTAAGGACTCAGAAATTTTTGATCTACCATATAAAAGTTTGATGAATGAAGGTCTTACTGATGGATTTTATATAGTATTAAAAATGTCTTTTGCAGAACAACTGAAAATAGTTTTCAAACATGGTGTGATCTACAGTGGGGCCAGTATTCTTGGCAGACTGGTGGGGTTTGTAATGTTGCCGGTGTATGCCCACTACCTGCGTGGTGAGGGGTATGGCATCATCGGCATGATCGACGTTTTTTTATCCGTGTTTGTGGTTTTTGCTGGTTATGGTATCTCCAGTGCCATGCGAAGAATTTATTTCCAGCGTGAAGGTGAAGTTGCCCGAAAGCAGCTCATATCAACGGCAATGATACTTCTTTTCACCATTGTTACTGGAATGAGTTTGTTTTGTATGCTTTTCAGCGACTTGATTGCCTGGTTTGCCTTTGGAAAGGAGGGGATGGGGTTGGTGATCCAACTGTCTCTCCAGACCTTTATCGCTACGATGACCTGCCAGAATGCTGAGGTGTATCTACAGATAGAGAAACGCTCCATCCTTGTTTCGTTTCTGTCGTTGGGCCGTCTGGTTCTTGGCCTTATACTTAATATTTACTTCATTGTTTACCTGAAAATGGGGGTTTATGGTTACCTTTATTCCGGGGTTATCTGTGGATGGGCAGCTACATTGGTCGTCCACGGGGTTGCTTTTGCCAGGGCTGGATTTCAGTTTAATTTAAAAGATGCTAGAGAACTGTTGAGTTATGTCCTTCCCCTTCTTCCTGGGGTGGTGGCCAACTTGATTGGAAACAACGTTAGCCGTGTAATTCTTCGAAGTTTTTTAGGGCTTACCATGCTGGGTGCCTTTGAAATGCTATTCAAATTTGCCACATTAATCGGGGTGTTGGTGACGGTTCCCTTTATGAAAATATGGAGTATTCAACGCCTGGAAGTGGCCGATGCAAAAGAAGGACCAGATTCAATTGCAAGGATGTTTACTATCTTTTTGTCTATTCTTATTTTTGTCGGTCTTGTTTTTGCCGTTGAAATTCCAATTTTGTTGAAGTTATTGACGCCAAAGGAATTTTGGCTTTCAGGTTATATTGTTATCATTGCTGTCACTTCCAGAATTTTGTTGGCCAGTTCACAACACCTTAATTTTGGACTTATTTACGCAAAAAAAACCTTTGAAATTGCCAAAATTAATATGATAATGGCGGTGTTCAACATTGTCTTTTCCTTTGTGTTGATTAAACAGCTTGGATTGTTTGGTGCTGTTCTTCAAGGGGCTCTGAGTAATTTGATCACATGTATCCTTGTGTTTCAAAGGGGTAACCCCTATTATCAAATCTCCTTTGAGTGGGAGAAAATTATTAAATTGATATTGCTGGTGATTCCCATTTACTTGGGGATAGACTTTTTTTCTATTTCTTTGCTTCCGGGGATGGATTTTTACTTATCACACGATGTGGTGCATGGATTGGAAAACATCTTACGTTTTTGTCAACTGGAGACTGCCCGGGACTGGAAGATTGTTGCAGGCCTTATTGATAATTTATCCGACGTAATAGACTGCTGTTTTAAATTTGTATTTTGTTTTTCGTTTCTGGTTGCCTTGATACTCACCGATATATTGCCTCGAAAGCGGGTGGCTGTTATGCTTCAAGAAAAACGTCTTTTTGTAACTATGAAGTAGGGCCCCTGATTTTTTTACAAGAAACGCCATCGGGCTGTTTGTAATGATTGCTTGTAATGAAATCTCAGGCTCTGCCTGAGCGATCCGAAAAATTTGACAGTTCCGGCGAGATCAAAAAAATGATAAAGGTTCTTCCTTGGGAAGTCTCCGAAGGAAGTGAGGAAGAACCAATGAGAGATTGGCAAACATTATCACACGTCAAATGGGATTGCAAAATGGTGAGTGGTATTAAAGATGAAATTTGACTTTGTCAGGAAAAATTTTTTTGAGCCCCTGTATTATAAAAGGGCTGGTAGTCCCCGCCTGGATTATTGGAAAATTCTCGAAAAAACACAGTATTATTCTTTGGAAAGGCTCAAAGAAATTCAGTGGCAGCGCCTGCAGGCGCTGTGGGCGTTTGTCTGGAAACATAACGCATTTTATCAGAGACGATTTGCTGATGCCGGGTTGACAAAAAAAAGCCTTCAGTCGCCTGATGATATCTCAAAACTGCCGGTGCTGACCAAGGCGGAAGTCCGTGCCCACACCAGTCAGATGATCTCATTTCCTTTTTCCAGGGAAAAACTTCACCATTTTAAAACCGGGGGGTCCACTGGAAGGGCGCTGGATCTTTTTGTCACGGAAAAATGTAGTGAACTGAGAAATGCCTGTGCCCGTCGTCATGATCGGTGGACAGGGTGGGAACCTGGCCAACCCATCGCTGCAGCGTGGGGGAATCCGGAACTTCCGGTAACGCCAAAGAAAAAAATGATTAACTCCCTGGTTCAACCCTATATTTACCTGGATACCATGGCAGTCTCAGAGGCATCGGTCACCCGGTTTATCCTGGAGTGGAAAAAAACAGGGCCTACCCTGTTATTCGGACATGCCCATTCCCTGTTTGTGCTGGCACAGTATCTGGAGCGGATGAAACTTAGCGCGCCGCATCCCGTGGGCATACTGTCCACTTCCATGATGTTGCTGCCCCATGAACGGGCGAAGATCGAACAGGTTTTTGGCTGCAGAGTGATTGACCGTTACGGATGTGAAGAGGTGAGTCTTATCGGTTGTGAATGCCAGAAACATGAAGGCATGCACATGAACATTGAGCATCTTGTGATAGAGTTTTTAAGGGAGGATGGCTCCAGTGCCGGTGTGGGAGAACCCGGTGAGATTGTGGTGACGGATTTGATGAATCATGCCATGCCCTTTATCCGCTATCGGGTGGAAGATGTGGCTGCTTTTCTGGGCCAACCCTGTTCTTGCGGGCGAGGGTTGCCCCTGATGGAAAAGGTACAGGGCCGTGTGGCTGATTTTCTCATCAAGAAAGATGGTACCCGTGTGGCTGGGATTTCCCTTATTGAAAACACCCTGACTCGCATTCCCGGCATTGATCAGATGCAGATCATCCAGGAGAGTCTGGTCTGTTTTCGGTTAAATGTTGTTCCTGGCAAAGGGTATGGTCCGGACAGCGCCCATGCTTTGAGGGGGTATTTTGAAGACCTGTTTGGCCATGACGTTGTGGTCAACCTCTGCCAAACAACAAAAATTCAACCGGAAAAATCGGGCAAGTACCGATTCTCCGTTTGTAGCGTTTCATAACTGATCCTTATGAAAAAGGAGGAAATCGTTGGTGCCTGCTGTTACCGTAGTGATTACCTGCTATAATTATGGCCATTTTCTGGCGGATTGTCTTGAATCGGTTCTGAACCAGACCTTCCAGGGATTTGAGATTCTTCTGATTGATGACGGTTCCACCGACCACACCGCAGACGTGGCAGCCCGCTATTCAGGTGATCCCCGACTGAAATATATCCGGCAGGCCAACCAGGGACAGGCCCGGGCCAAAAACCGGGGCATCCAAAATGCTCAGGGTGACCTGGTGGCTTTTCTGGATGCTGATGATCTGTGGGAGTCGGAAAAACTGGAAAAACAGGTGGCTTTGTTTGGGGATGATCAGGTGGGAGTGGTGTATAGTCGCGCCAGATATATTGATGCCCATGGCGCTGATCTCAACAGGGCGATCGAATCCTTTGGCGTTCATTTAACTCCCCGCCGGGGACATGTGCTACCCTATATGCTATTTGATAATTTTGTTCCCTTTTCATCGGCCATGGTACGACGGGATTTGCTGGGGCAAGGGTTCAACGAAGAGTTAAAAATGGCCATCGACTGGGAGATGTGGCTCTACCTCTCGCTGGATTGGAAATTTGATTTTGTTGATGAAAGCCTCATTACATATCGAATGGGGCATAGTGGGCAGATGTCTCACAATGTGGATGAGCGGTTTCGATGCGCGGATGGCATTCTGGAACAATTTCTTAAAAATCATACTCACCGGCTGGAGAAAGGGTTCATCAATGACCTGTTTGCTCACAAATATTATTTGCGGTGGATATATTATTTTGAAAGAGAGCCTGCTAGGGCCAGGGAATTTCTAAAAAAAGCGGTTGGATATAAAGTTGATCTTCTTTTGATCGTCAAGACTCTGGCCCGGAGGTGGCTCGGACCGTTCAGGGCAAAGGGATAGATCATGGGGGAAGATGCCACATCTCAGGGAACGACGATGAATTTGAAAATTCTCCATATCATAGACAGCGGTGGCCTTTATGGCGCTGAGATGATGCTGCTTACCCTGGTGGAAGAGCAGATCAGATCAGGCATGAAGCCTCTCGTAGCCAGTATTGGAACGAAAAAAATATATGAAAAGCCCTTTGAAACAGAAGCCATAAAGCGAGGTATTGAACTTATAAAGTTTCGGATGATGCCCGGCCCCAATATCATGGGAGGGATGAAAATTTTGCAGTATGCCCGGAAACAAGGGGTTCATGTGTTGCATTCCCATGGGTACAAGGGGAATATTTTGCTGGGCTTTTTGTTGAACGCTCATCGACGGTTACCAATGATTGCCACCGTCCATGGCTATACCAGCGCCCTTGGGTTTTCAAAAATGAGCGTATACAAGTCTCTGGATCTGCTAAGCCATCAGATGATCGACACTGTTGTGCTGGTGAACAAACGAATGCGTGAACATCCTGATTTGAAAAAGCGGAAAAGGGTAAAATACCATGTTGTGAATAACGGCATTCCCATTGAACGGAAAAAAACTGATTCCCCACCCAATGTTCCCATCCCCGGGGAGACTCATGACATCGATTCCCGGATACGCTCGTTCTGTGCTGGAAATGGACTTGTCATCGGCACCATCGGGCGGCTTTCAAAGGAAAAGGGATATATCGATGCCATTAAGATGTTGTATCTCTTAAGAAAAGAGAAAAAAATTGACATTAGACTTGTGATCATCGGGGAGGGGACTGAAAGAACATCTCTGGAAGGCTGCATCTCAGCCCATGGGCTGTCCAGGCATGTAATGATGCCGGGATATATAAAAGATGCTGGAAGGTTCATGCCACTGTTCAACGTGTATATTATTTCGTCATTGTCTGAAGGGTTACCCATCACTTTACTGGAAGCCATGCAGGCAAAAATTCCCATTGTTTCATCACATGTGGGGGGGATTCCAGAAGTGCTTGATTTTGGCAAGGCGGGTATCCTTGTGCCTCCCGGCTGTCCAGGCCTCATGGCTGAATCCGTATTTTCGCTTTTACATGATAAAAAAAAATCTAAGCAACTCATTGATAACGCGTACATGAGATTGATTTGTGTTTATTCAAGTTCAACCATGGCTTCAGCCTATTTAAATCTTTACAGAACATTGATTTGCTGATGCCCCAGGGTACGAACAGACCATAATTGCGTGGTTGTTCAACAACATTAACGTAAGTTCTCAATAACTCGAGGTGGGAAAGTCTGTTTACCCTTTTAATTTTGAGTGCTATTCAAAAGGAATCCTTGAATGCCAAGGCTTATTGAAAACTTAGACATTAACGATTACCCATGTTGCTTTGTTGTGATTAATCATGAATGGGTCGGTCCTGAAAATTGGGTCGACATAAAATAAGGTAGTGAATATGTGCGGAGTGCTTGGATTCTATTATAAAACATCCCCGTTGGATTCAAAGGATTTCGTTGACAAAGAGACGCAGTTGTGTTCACAGATGCTCAGCGAACTGCGCCTTCGCGGACCGGATGAGCAAAGTGTAACCGTATTTGGCAATGCTGTTTTAGGACATAGCCGTCTGAGCATTATTGATCTCAATACAGGCAGTCAGCCGGTTTACAACGAAGACAATACCATTGCCGTTATTTTAAATGGAGAAATTTATAATTTCAAAAAATTAAGGGAAGAGCTGATTTTAAAGGGGCATCAATTCAGGACCTCTTCGGATACCGAAGTTTTGGTGCACCTTTATGAGGAATTCGGTGAGGGTTTTTTTTCTAGACTCAATGGCATGTTTGCCATTCTCCTTCACGATAAAAAGGAAAATGTGTTTCTGGTAGCCCGTGATCGTATGGGCGAAAAACCGCTTTTGTATTGGGACTCAGAGCAGAAGATCCTTTTCGCATCGGAATTAAAGGCGTTACTGAAGCATCCGGAAATTTCTGCCGAGCTGGATGCCGATGCCCTGGCCCTTTATTTTAATTCAATGTATGTACCGGCTCCCTGCTCCATCATCTCCGGCGTAAAAAAAATCCCCCCTGCCCATTACATGAAGTTGAAGGGTCAAGAGAAGTCAATTGTCAAATACTGGGATCCCCGGATTCAGGTAAACTGGGCCTTTTCCGAAAATGAGATCACTGAACAGTTTATTGAGCTGTTTTCAGATGCTGTTCTCATCCGTAAGGTGGCCGATGTTCCCATCGGCATATTTCTGTCCGGTGGGATAGATTCCAGTGCTGTCACGGCCATTATGGCACACCATTCCAAAGAACAGATAAAGACCTTTTCCGTGGGGTTTGCCGATGAGGTAGACGAACGACCCTATGCACGGGTGGTTGCAACGAAGTATCGCACCGATCATACGGAAATTTACATTGATGATAAAATTGAAGATGTTGTGCTGGATGTTCTGGCCTATTATGATGAGCCATTTGGCGACTCTTCAGCCATTCCGACCTACCTTGTGGCAAGGGAAGCGCGTAAGTACGTTAAAGTTGTGCTCACCGGTGATGGTGGGGATGAACTGTTTGCTGGCTATGGCTCCTATCTGGATCAGAGATATCTGCGGGGGGGGCGTTATTCCACAAGAATTCTCAAGGAGCTGAATCGGTTTGCCTTGCAACAGTTTGGATTCAAGGGATTTGACGGCATCTATTCCAGAGATGGCAGCCCCGGGGCGTGGGACTATTGGCACCGCGTACGAACCATTTTAAGTGCCGGTGAAATTAAGGCGTTTGCGTCAGGGTATGATGTGGATTTTGCAAAGTTTTATGCCGAAAATGCTTGGCTCAATCTCAAGGACAAAGATCCCCTGACCCTGGCTTTTGGCCATGATCTTAATTTTTACCTGCCGGATGATTTGTTGAAAAAGGTGGATATGGCTTCAATGAAAACAAGCCTTGAATGCCGGGCTCCATTTCTGGACCACCGCTTAGTGGAATTTGCCATGTCCATTCCCCCTCATCAAAAGGTGCGGCAGGAGCAGTTGAAGTATTTTTTAAAGTCCGGGCTCAAGGGGTATCTGCCCGATGAGATTCTATACCGAAAGAAAACAGGGTTCGGCGCACCGGTGGCATCTTGGCTGAATTATCAGTTGAAAGAGATGGCATGCGATCTTCTGAAGCCGGGGTGCCGGTGTGAGAATTACGTTGGTCGTGAAGGTGTTGTCACCTTGATGACATCTTTTTATGAACATAAAAATCAATCTGATTTCAGGCTTCCCTTAAAATTATGGCTGCTGTTTGTTTTGGAGTTGTGGCTGAGAAACTATCTGCCTGAATAAAAGATGAGATGGGCTGAAAAAATTTTAACAATGCCCCGAGGCTGCCAGATGACACCGGACTTCATGCGCTTTTGCAGATATGGGCGAGTTGTGGCATCCATTTTCAGGGGAAAAATTTTCAAGGGACAACAGTGACACCACCGACAGCCATAAACTGGGATGAATATTTACAATTGGTCAGGGGAGACCTGCTGCGATACGGCATGGATTTAAGTAACATCCTGGGATGTCTGATCAAGCACATCGGGTTTCGATATACTTTTTTTATGCGCAGTTGCAGATTTCTGAAGGGAAAAATCTGGTTGTTTCCTTTGTTTGTCTTTGCAAGACTTATCCATGGCCGGTTAAAGATAAAATATGGTATTGATATTCCATACAACACCTCAATCGGAACTGGGCTTTACATCGGACATTATGGAGGCATTGTGGTGAACCAGGAGGTTGTTCTGGGTAAAAACTGCAATATTAATCACGGTGTCACCATTGGGATTTCATTTGGGGGCAAGTCTCCGGGATGTCCCAGGATTGGGGACAATGTTTTTTTCGGTGCCGGTTGTAAGGTTTTTGGACGTATTACACTGGGAGATGATGTTGCAGTGGGGGCGAACTGTGTTGTGACCCGATCTGTTCCCGATCACGGGGTTGTGGTGGGCATCCCCGGGAAGGTTATTTCTTATAATGGCTCTGCCCATTATGTGGTTAATCGGGTGTGAACACATCAACACCCAAAGGTAAAATGGCAAACATAACTGAACTGAAAAATCAATATCCATCGATACGTCTGCCGATGACACTTTTTTTCAATGCATATGTGATCATATGGTGGCTGGAGGTGGGCAAGCGGGTCTCATTTCTGGGCAACATCCGTATCGAATTTATCTCCGGGGCCATATTGGCATTTGTGGCATTTTTGAGATACACGTCTGGCAACCATTCTGCAAAATACCATTCCCTTATTCCCCATGCCATCTTGATGTATCTTTTTATTTTGACTGTCAGCCTGCCTCTGGCCATTGATTTTGATCTTTCGTGGAAAACCTTTATAGATAAAAACATTAAATTTGCCATGATGAGTTTTTTTATCTCCCAATTTGCACTTTCCCCGCGATATTTGGCTTATTTTCTTTTGAGCAGTTTCATCGCCCTGATGAAGGTTGGACAGGAGTGTTTTGTGGGAAAGATTACCGGCAGTATGGTATGGGAAAATCAGGGAATTCCTCGCCTTCATGGAAGCCCTGGTACCATGTTCGGTCATCCCAATTCTCTGTCGGGAAAGTTCGTCAGTTTTCTTCCGTTTCTCTGGTATGTTTATCCGGTAATACAGTCCAAGCTTATGAAAATTCTCATTGGGGTCCAGCTGATTTTTTCCATTAATATCATTATTTTTACCGGCTCAAGAACAGGATATGTGACTTTTATTGCCATGTGCGTGCTGATTTTTTTTAAGTCTAGATATAAACTTCGGATTTTTCTGTTTTTTTGCGTAGCAGGAATGGTGTTGGTGATCAACCTGCCAGACCATTACAAGGCTCGATTTCTCTCCTCATTTAGCGGAAAAGAGGCGGAAGGACAATCAAAAGATGCCAGAATCACCTTATTCAAGGACTCTTTGACGGTCTTTATTAATCATCCGCTTGGTGTGGGGCTTTATTGTTTCCCCGTGGCGCAGGAGAGAGCTGACCGAAGAGCACAGGAAACCCATAATCTGTATACCCAGTTGCTTGCGGAAACAGGTATTCAGGGCTTTTTATTTTTTATTTCATTGCTTTATGTGATTCATAAAGAGCTCAAAAGGATTCAAAACGGGTTGCGCTTATGCATAGAATCCTTAGGGAACTTTACATCTGGGGCCGATGAGAATATGGACCGCCTGGTGTCCATGGAGGTAAAGTCCAATACCTTTATGATTGCTGTGTCAAATGCCCTTTTGCTTTTTATGTATGTTCGACTGGTTCTGGGGTGTTTTGGACATGATCTGTTTGAGATATACTGGTGGGTGATGGCGGGCTGTACCATGTCTTTACTGAAAATGCTTTCCATTGCCGAGGCCAGGGTGGCTGAAATTGAGTTGCTGGCGGGAACAGGTGAGGTCAAATGAGCGACACAAAGCCATTTAACGGAATCAATACCATCTGGATCGCCTGGGAAATACACAGACGCACCCGGGAGCTGTGTCAGGCCATGGGTATTCGCCCGTTTCTTCTTTCAAGTGATGCCCCGCGGATTGTAAGACATCCGATGTTTGTATTCCAAACCCTTAATATTCTCCTGAAACAGCGGCCTGATATTCTGTTTGTCCAAAATCCATCTATTTTACTTTCTATTATGGTCTGCTTTTTGCATTATTTTTTTAAATACCGATTGGTGATTGATACCCATAATGGGGGATTGTTGCCGGAGGGAAATGTGCTGAAGCGATTGGGCGCTATTTACGCATTTATTAACAGACAGGCCGAAATAACCGTGGTAACTAACACACAACTTGCCGCCTTGGTCACTAAAAATGGCGGGAGGGCTGTGGTTTTGCAGGATAAAATTCCGGTTGTTCCATCTGTTGAGAAAAAAGAGTTGAGTGGCCGGAGAAATGTGGTGTTTATCTGTACATTTGGTGCGGATGAACCTGTTAAAGAGGTAATAATAGCAGCGTCTCTTCTACCTCGCTGGGTAGTGGTGCATGTTACCGGAAAAGTGAGCGGACAGGCACAAGAATATCGTGCTTGGGCTCCGGATAATATTATTTTTACTGATTATCTGGAAGAAAACGCCTACTGGAGACTCCTGATTTCTGCAGATGTGGTAATTGATCTGACCAATCGGGCAAATTGCCTGGTGTGCGGTGCCTACGAAGCGGTTGCAGCTGGTACCCCCTTGATACTTTCACGATTTGATGCCCTTGAAGACTATTTTAACAAGGGAGTCCTTTTTACGGATAATAATTCCAGGGACATTGCAGACACCATTTTGAGGGCAATTGATCGGCTGGATGTGTTGAAAAAGCAGATTTCGGAACTGAAGGCTACGTTGGAAGAAAGGTGGGAGACCAGCATGGAAGCGCTTGTTGCCAGAGTCAAGCACTGATATGATATTGTTTTTTTATGTCAATATTAATTTTAATATAAGGGGTGAGAATAATGATGCTGACAAGAGTTATTTTCCTTTTGGTTTTTTTGGCTTGGACAAATGCCCTGGCCGAACCAGCCATTGACAATATGAGTGGTTCATTTACTTCCGGTGACACAGCTACCATCACTGGCAGTCAGTTTGGAAGTCATGACCTTAAAATTGAGTGGCGCGGTAATGAGATAGAAGCCGGGCAGGCGGGAACGATTCTCACCTCCCAGGGTCGGTGGTACTACGAGAGACAACCCAACTCAAGCTGGGCAGCGCCTGTGTACAGCACAGCCCATGCCCACAGCGGAAAGCAGAGCCTTGAAGTTGACCTGACATCCAAATGGCAGGGTGCGCTCCGTTATGATTCCGGTACCGGTGTGGCCCCCGATAGCAGCCTGTTTGTATCCTGGTGGGTATATCTCTCCGACATGGTTGGAGATGGGCAGTGGAAAATGTTCCGGATTAACTGGCAGAATGATATTCAGGATGATTATCCCCAGATGGTCATGTTTAACTGGTATAATGCAAATCAGCTTATTGTGCGTCCCGGGCCGGAAACATCATCTAATACTAAATACGTATATCCATCCTATCCTGATGTTTCAGGGAAGTGGTACCGTATGGATGTGATTATTAAAGAGAGCAGTCTTGGACGCGATAATGGTTCTTTGTCCACCTTCACCCATGACCCGGAAAGCCGTATGGCTGTTAAGCGTTCAACGCTTTCCAATATCATGACCTATCACAGTGGAGATAGGCGGCACAGATGGTTTTTATGGCAGAATTATGTGGGCAACGGCATGAATTCCCTCAAAGTTTTTCTGGATGACATTTACATACAGACAGGTACCCAGGCACGGGTGGAAATAGGCGATGATGATAACTGGGCGGATTGCACTTGGCGAGAGATTCAAGTTCCCACCTCATGGACTGATAATTCAATCTCCTTTCAGGTGAACAGTGGTGCTTTTACCGATGGTCAGACGGCTTACTTGTTTGTTGTTGATTCTGATGGGAATCCATCTGCCGGTCAGCCCATCACCATCGGGAGTGGCAGCCGCTCCCCCGCACTTCCGACACCACCGACAAATCTTAAGATTCAGTAATCTCCTGAAAACAGTGTCGTTCGTTTTAAAGGAGGAACAAAGCTATTTTCTGAAAGAAATGTTTGTTCATGGCATCAATATATGGAATTAATTCAATAATAAAATCTGTAATTGTGTGATAATGTATTCAGATTTGAGGGGGTAGGGTATGATACGAAAACTTGTCATCGTGTGGTTGATGGTGCTGACAGCATTGTCCATTAATCCATCATTCGCTGCGGAGGATTCCATCTTAACCTGGGACGCATCCACCGGTGATGTGACTGGGTATAAGATTTATTATGGGACCTCTGCTGGTAATTATTCCTATAGTCAGGACGTTGGCAACACAAATCAATACGCCCTGGACACATTGACATTGACTCCAGGGGCAACCTATTATTTTACGGTCAAGGCCTACAACAGTTTCGGGGAAAGCGAAACCTCCAATGTAGCCACCTACGTGGTGCCCCTTGCCGGGGACACCACACCGCCGTTGCCACCCCAGGGCTTTTCGGCTGAAACAAGTGGTTCGGATGTGAACCTTGGTTGGCTTGCCGGAGAACCTGATATCCTTGAATACCGGGTATACTATGGTACATCAAGTAGGAATTATGGACTTCCTGTAAGTGTCAATGGAACTGCGTATACCGTTGCTGGGCTGGTGGCAGAAACAAAGTATTACTTTGCTGTAACTGCGGTGGATACCGCAGGAAATGAAAGTGGTTATTCAACTCCGGAGATTTCTGTGGTTCTGCCGAGTGTAAGGCCCCCATCTGTTTCAGAAAGTGTTCAGGTGGATGTTCGGATCAGTCAATCCATAGATGATATTGAAGAGCGTGTGGGTGACGGTCACGTATTTGACACCAGTTCAGATCTGGAACTGGTGGATGATATGGATAACGGGGGTGGGCAGATTGTTGGCCTTCGTTTTCAAGGACTTATTATTCCCCAAGGTGCAACGATTGACAATGCCTACATTGAATTTGAAGTAGATGAAACATCAGATAATGCCACCTCCCTTACCATTTCTGTTGAGGCATCAGATAATGCAGCTGTCTTTACAAACGATGCCAGGGTTTTAACCAATAGACGGGTGTCAGAGTCATCTGTTCCATGGAAAGATGTTCCATCTTGGAGTCAGACGAATGAAAAACATAGAACTTCTGATATTTCACCACTTATTCAGGAGATTGTGAAACGAAACGGGTGGCAATCGGGGAACGCCATGGTGTTCATTATTTCTGGTAGTGGCTATCGTATTGCAGAATCCTATGATGGAGAACCGGCTAACGCTCCTTTATTGCATGTTTCATATTCAAGTGGTTCAACTTTACCTGTTGATAATACCCCTTCAGAAGAACCCTTGGTGGAACCTGAAGCACCGGATACCCAGTTACCTGTTGTTACCATATCAACGCCTACATCAGAAGATAATTTTCAGGTTTCTATTTCAACAATAGATCTGGAGGGGACTGCCACAGACAATGATATACTTTCTTCAGTCACTTGGGTAAACAGCGCTGGCGGCAGTGGCACCGCATCCGGCACAGACTCCTGGAGTGCCTCTGGAATTAACCTTATGGAAGGCAGCAATGTGATTACTGTCAAGGCCCAGGATGCCGCTGGCAATGAATCCTCAGACACCCTCACCGTGACCTATACTCCCCCGGCCCCACCCGCACCTGCCCAGTGGACAGTGCTGACTCGGGATGATTTCGAACCCGGCTGGGGCAGTTATGTTGACGGCGGAGGTGACTGCACCCGCTATTCTGGAAAGTATGCCCACCAGGGTACTTATGCGGCTCAGATTCGGGACAACAGCGGTACGGCATCCTCATTTTACTCTGCCCAGGGGGTGAACCTTGATGGACCTGCTTATACGGAGCTTAAGATTGAGTTCTGGTTCTACCCCAGGAGCATGGAATCCGGGGAGGATTTTTTTGTTGAGTATTATGACGGTTCTAAGTGGAACACCGTGGCAACCTATGCTGCCGGGTCAGATTTCTCCAATAATTCCTTTTACCATGAAGAGGGCATCGTTCTTAAAGAGGGGGCTCCCTATCCCTTTCCCACTGCTATGAAGTTGCGCTTCCGGTGCGATGCCAGTGGCAATTATGATTTTATCTACATAGATGAGGTCATTGTGTCCGCCCGCTAAAACCTATGGACAAACAACTGCTCTGATCCACCGACATAATGGATCAGAGTAGTTTTACACACCCCTGTTTATTGATTTTTCCATTGGCATTTTTAGGAAGCTGTCTCACCAGCCTGATCTCTCCAGGCAGCTTATATTTGGGCAGCAGTTTTGAACAGCATGACAGAATCTCCCGGGCCGGGGTGGCTCTGTCCTTTGCCACGGCAAGGGCAACAAGCCGGTGCCCCAGAAGAGGATCCGTCTTTCCCACTACCACCACCTCCACCACCAGGTCCGTTTCCATGAGGGCATCTTCCACCTCCTGGGGACTGATGCGGTGGCCCCCCACCTTGATAAGGCTGTCTTTACGGCCTTTTATAAAAATAAATCCCTCTTCATCCATATAGCCCTGATCACCGGTGTGATAACCGTGGTGATCCAGGGCTTTTTTTGTTGTTTCAGCATCCTTCCAGTATCCCTGCATGATATTATCACCGCTGGCCACCAGTTCACCGGTTTCACCCGGTGCCACTTCCCTTCCTGCATCATCGAGAATTTTGATGCGAACACCGGGAATGGCCTTGCCAATGGAATTCATTTTGGATTCCAGGTAACGCGGTGGCAGCCAGGTTAAGCGGGCCGATGCCTCTGTGGCCCCGTACATGATGCAGATGTCGGTGTGTTCGGGCAGGGCCTTGCGAAGCTGTCGTTTCATGGCTCCGGGCATGTGGCCGCCTGCCTGGGTACAGCATCGAAGGGCAGTCAGCTGATCCTTGGATGCTTTAAGGGGAGAGCGATGGAGCAGATGGGCATATGTGGAGGGAACTCCGGAAAAAAGGGTGACCCGTTCGGTGATCATTTCGGTGATCACCTGGGCGGGAAAGGCGAACCGGTTGTTGAGAACAACGGTGCCGCCTGCCCTGAAAAGGGTATTTAATAGGGATTTTCCCATGACATAAAAAAAGGGGAGTACCACCATTTGCACATCCCGGTGGTCAAGTTCCAGGTACTGACAGATGGATGCGGTGTTGGCGGTGATATTTTGATGGGAGAGCATGACTCCTTTGGGTTTTCCGGAGCTTCCCGAGGTGTAGATGATGCTGGCAAGATCGGAAGAGATGATCAGGCGTTCAGGGTTGCTTTTTTTTCCATTCTCCAGTGCCATGTGCCACGGGGTCACCCCAATGTGGGGCAAGGACCATGATGCTTTTAAATCATGGAGAATCATCATCTTAAGGGATTTTTTTGTAAGTTGGCAGGCCTGGAACAGGCGTTTATATTTGCCGGAAGAGATGATTGCTGCAGGTGCCAGTACTTCCACGAGATAGAGGAGACCGGCGGGTTTGAGATCATTGCTCAGGGGAACGGCAACTGCCCCGGCCTTGAGGATGGCATAGTAGGCAATAACATACTCGGCACAGTTGTCCATCAACAGGGCCACGCGGTCTCCGGTCATTAAGCCGCTGTCAATAAGAAAATGGGCCAGTTGATTTGAGGAGGTGTTGATATCTCTATAAGACAGACGCGTTTTGCCATGGACCAGGGCTGTTTTTTCCGGAAAAAGGGAGGCACTGCTTTCAAGATGGTGATGTACAAACGATGCCATTAATATCCTCCTGCTATCCTTAATCATTCATAATATTTTTTCAGCATATCATGTGTGCTGTTAAAATTTAAAGCATCACATGCTGTTTGGAGAACCGAGGTGCTGGACACAGTCAGCACCACGGTTCACGGCGGCGAAGTCGCAGTGAGCAAGACTTTATGATGTATGATCTTTATAAATTGGATTAACGGTTTGATGTGGTTGCTGCTGTGATCAAGTCTTGAAAGGACATGGATAATTGTTTTCAGGAGTTGATGGCACTCCTGGATAAAAATTTTTCCAGGTTGTCCAGGGAATCCAGATTTTCCGGGATGATCTCGTCATCGGCAATGGAAATTTGAAAGGTCTCTTCCAGAAAATCAATCAGCTCTAGAACCCCGGTGGAGTCAATGATGCCCTCTTCCAGAAAAGAGGTGTTATCTTTAAGATCTCCTGTTTCACCGAACAGAAAATTATCCACAATGAATTTTCGAATGGTTGCCTTGGGTGTGTGGGACATGGACCGGTGTCTCCTTATGTTGGGTAATGGTTATTTTTTGTGAAGAAATTTGGTTTTTTTGAGGCTGGTGACGGATAAAGAGATCATGGAGAAGCTGGGTGGAGAGAATTCCCACCAGCGCCATGTTTTCCCGTTCGCTTAAGAGCGCTCCATTTTGATGTCGGCATTTTTCCACCAGACGGGCTGTTTTTTTAAAATCAAAATATCCGGTCTCGTTTATTGCCGTTTCAGACAGCAGCAGGCGGACATATTCCTGACGGGGGGTGCCCAGAAACGCGGGACTTATGGGGGCTCGATAGGGCTGTTTGGGTCGGTTAATGATTTTCCGGGGGACCTTGGTTCTGGCGGCTTTTTTTAAAATATATTTTTCCGTCATGCCGTTGATTTTCAGATGGGGGGGCAGGGTGGCTGCAAATTCCACCACCCGGTGGTCAAGGAAGGGATAGCGTCCCTCAATGGATCCTGACATGGACATGCGGTCTCCCTGGGAGGAGAGCAGATAATTGGGCAGAAACGTTTTCTGCTCAATGTACTGTGCCCTGGACAGGGGATCCCGGGTCATGAAACCGTCCGGCAGAAAAGGGATGAATCGCTGGATAAAACGTTCAAGGTTGAATGGTGTTGATAGAAAATCTCTGGAAAAAAAGGTGTGAGTATGGCCGGTATTCTCCCATCGTGTACGGTGGGATGCCGTAGGAGAGTCCAGATGATCCATCCCTTTTTTAAAAAAGGTCTCCAGGTATTTTGTGGCCCTGGCATTGTTCTGGGAGAAAATGTAGGGGTACAGTTTTTCCAGAAGGCGGGGGCGAATCTGTGATTCAGGAAATTTTGCCCAGAAGCGCAGGACCTTATCCTCTTTAAATATATTGTATCCTGCAAAAATCTCATCTGCGCCTTCGCCGGTGAGGATCACCTTGAGTCCCGACCGTTTTACCTGTCTGGCCAGGTGCATCAGGGGAGCCGGCGCCGTTCTCAAAAGCGGGGTTTCTGTGTGGAAAATAACCTCAGGGAAAATCTCACCGATATCCCCATGGGAGCAGCCGGTCTCCCTGTGGTCTGTGCCCAGAAAATTCACTGCCTTTTTCTGAAAATGGCTTTCGTCATAGGCAGGGTCGGAAAATCCCACGGAAAAGGTTTTTAACCGGTTGTTGAAGTGCTTTTTCACCAGTGCAGTGATATAGGTGCTGTCCAGTCCGCCGCTGAGGTATGCTGCCACCGGAACATCTGCCCTGAGGCGAATGCGGACGGCATCTATAATAAGCTCGTTGAGCTCTTCCACCCATTGGTCGGTGGATTTTTTTGTCTCCTGCACAGGTCCTGGGAGATCCCAGTATTGATGGATGGAAAGACCTTGTGCGGAAAACGTGGCATAGTGGCCGGGGGGTAACTGAAAAATGTTTTTAAAGGCCGTGGCCTTCCCCACAGGAGCCCAGCAGCAAAAGATGTCAGAAAGGGATTGGGAATCCAGCTCCCGGGAGATCGTTTTGTCAGCAAATAAAGCCTTGATCTCCGATCCGAATATAAGACGCTGGTGGTGGAGATGATAAAACAGGGGGCGAATGCCCAGCCTGTCCCTTCCCAGAAGCAGGGCCCGGGTCCTGGTATCCCACAGGGCAAAGGCAAACTGTCCGTTGAGATGAGTAAACATACCGGTGCCAAAGCTCTCATACAGATGAACCAGAACCTCGGTATCTGTCTGGGTATAGAATTGGTGTCCCATGGATATCAGCAGTGTCCTGAGTTCAGGGTAGTTGAAGATTTCGCCATTGAAAACCAGCCAGATGGATTTGTCTTCATTATGAATGGGTTGATTTCCACCGGAAAGATCAATGATGCTCAGGCGGACGCTGCCAAGGCCTGCAGGGCCCTGGGTGAAAATTCCTGCGGCATCGGGGCCTCGGTGTTGCAAACTGGCTAGCATGGACGAAAGCAATGGGATTTTATCTTCAGGGGTTTTGAAATTGAGAATTCCGGCAATTCCGCACATGGATGTATCTCGCTTGCGTTGGTTTAGCGTAATGTGAGCAATGTGTTTTGTCATCGGGGCCGGTTTTTAAGGTCGGCCGTTGGGATTAGTGTGTGTACCGATGGCGTTCACACTGGATTAAATGCTGACATTTGACTATAAAGAGATGCGATGGATTTGTCAAACAGATGTGACGCGGATTGTAAAAAAGGAGCGGGGATATAATAAAACAGCCATTCTTTTCATGGTCAAGGAGGTCCTTTCCCTGATTCTGAAAAAAATGGCTGTCTGTAAAAAACGCGTCAGTTATAAATTCTTTAATTTTCTAAATCAAACCTTATCTTCTTCACAAGTACTGAATTTCGAATGTGGCCTGCCCGTGGTAATTATACCATGGTTTGGTGCTGTATCTTTTTTCTTCCCACCACAGCCAGTCCGATCAGTCCGATTCCAAGAAGACACATACTTGCCGGTTCCGGAACGGGGTTTGCTGCAATCAGTTGATCTTGAGCGCCTCCCAGATTCAAGATCTGAACCAGGCCATCGTTGGTCCAACCGCCTTGTATGGCTGTTTCTGCCATCTCAAGCCATGTATCCATCTGGTTCCCAACACCACGTCTCCAGGAAAAATAAGAGTCGTCTTGATTCAACCCGTCCCAAATAAGATTCTGAAGAGCCATTTGACTCGTTGTGCTGGAGCTATTGTAGCCATCCAGGGTATTATTGCTGAAATTCCAGTACAGCCAGGCAACTTCATTGGTAAGTGTTGCACCGGATGTGGTTGTGTCGGAAATGCCGGTTACGGTGTAGGGGGTGGCTCTGCGTATGGTCTGGCTGGTTTCTACGCAAAATGATGACCATGAGAAATCTGTTCGATCGCCCCCGTCATCCAGCAGTGTCCAGGTGAATTCTCCCCCGTTCCCCACATAATCGCCAGCCCAGATAACCTGATCTCCAACATTGACATCAAAGTCATAGGCGCTGACATTGGACGTCAGACAAAGGGTAAAGAGAATTAGAAATACGCTCAAATATTTTTTCATGTATAACCCCCGTTATTAAAGTTTGAATTTTTTTTGCTGATTTTTATCTTATATCTCACATTAAATCAATTAAAGCTTTTGGTCTATCACCCAAAGGTATTAATTTGTAAGATTTTTGGTTGCGGACGCCATTATATGTTGTGGCAGAACGAGTTCAGAAAAAGGCCTGACTGTGGCGATCATATGAAACATTTTAAAAAAAAGCAAAGTTTGTGCCCCCTCGGTGTGCCGGGAATGGTTGATTCTGAAAAAATTGTTATGGGCCACTTTTGAGATGGGGCTGACTTGCTTTACTTCTGGGCACGTTTATTTAAATTGGTTTCGAAGTAAACACTGGCGATTGATAAAAATCATGGGTCATGAAAAAAAGTCAGCCTTTGATCCACCAACATTTCTATCATGTCTGGTCGAGGTGATGACCAGGGCCAAGTGAGTATGTAATTTGTTTCACATACTCAAAGACAATAGCACAATGTTTACATGTATGGTGAGTATTTCTTTTCATACAGCCATTGGCAATGGGGCACACCGGTTTGGAATAATCATTGCTTTTGGAAAAAAAATTTAATAGATTGTTCGTAAAAAAACAAAGCAGATTCATCAAGGCACAATCATGATTTAAACGTTTGAAACGGAGGTACTCTTTTTTATGCCGACATACCGGTGTAAAATCGTCACCAGTGACGGCCATATGGTTGAGCGGATGATTGTCGCTGATACCATTGAACGTGTCAGGGCGCAATTGCTTAAGGAAGGGACTCACCTTGTGAGTGCCAGTAAAAGCACCGGCAAGCGATCATTTTTCTCTCTTAAACCCCAAGTTCGCATGAACCCCAGGTTGTTTTATGCCTTTAATCAGGAATTTTCCGTGCTTTTAAAGGCCGGATTGCCTGTGGTTGCAGCCTTTGACAATATTCTTTCCAAAAAAAAACAAGTTCAGGGTTTTTACCGTCTTTTAAAGGAAATTAGGAACGTTATTGCCTCAGGTGAGTCTGTTTCCGGTGCCATGGGAACTTATGCCCATGTTTTTTCTCCCCTTTATATTGCCTCTCTCCGGGCCGGAGAATTGGGGGGGGACCTTCCCGGAGCCATATCCAATTATCTTTCATATACCCGAAAAACCGAGGCTCTCAAGCAGAAGGTGAAGGCCGCTTCCATCTATCCGTTGATTTTATCGGTGTGCTCTTTTTTCGTGGTTGCGTTTCTAATTCTTTTTGTGGTGCCTGCCGTGACATCTTCCTTTGTGGAGACAGCCACGCAATTGCCTTTTTTTACGGCGGTCCTGCTCCGTATCACCGATGTTGTAAAACAGGGATACGGGTTCATGGCCATGGGGTTTTGTCTAATTTGTGTGATGAGTTATTTTTTTTTGAAGTGGGAAAAAGGTGCTCTGATATTTGACCGTCACCTTCTTAAGTTTCCTCTTATCGGAGAGGTTGTTATCTGTTATGCCATGGCCCGGTTTTCTGCGACCCTGTCCACCTTGCTCTCAAGTGGAACTCCCCTGAATAATGCCGTTAAAATTGCATCTGATCTGGTGGGCAATCGGTATTTGAATCGGTGTATTATCAGGGCACTTCATGGGCTGGAACAGGGAGCGGGTTTTGCAGATTCTTTGGAGCAAACCGGTGTGTTCCCAGATATGGCCATCAGCATGATTGCCGCCGGAGAAGAAGGGGGAAGCCTTGAATCCGTACTCATGGATATGGCGCAATTTTATGATACGGATGTTGAAAATAAGCTGACCATGATTACTTCTTCCATTGAACCGTTACTTATGGTATTGATGGGTGCGGTGATTGGTTTCATCGTCCTCGCAATGTATATGCCTATTTTTCAAATGGCTGGAACCATAGGATAAAAAATGCCTGATCTTTCCATCGTGAAAAGAAAAATGATCGGAGAAATTGCGGTTGAGCTGGGTTTCCTAACCGCAAAACAGGTGGATATCGTTTTGTCCCGCAAGGGGATCACCGATCGTAAAGTGGGAAAGCTTTTTTTGGATCAGGGCATGCTGGATGATGAGCAGTTGGCAAAAATTATTGCCGTGCAGCATGGGTGTCGATATTTTCCCTTTTCCCAGATCAACGATCCGGAGATGTTGAAACTCCTTGCCATTGAATTCATGGTCAGTAAAAAGATTCTTCCATTCCGTAAGAAAAACAGGCATCTGGATGTTGCCGTTGCCGATCCCATGGATTTTTTGAATGCCATTGATGAAATGGAGATGCTTCTGGATTATCATATCTCCTTTGTCATCGTCAGTGGAGAAAAATTGCAGAAATTTCTCCAACGCCTGGATACCTCCCAAGATGTGCTTGATATTTCTGAAGAGATGCGCCTTCCCATTGTCAGGGAATCGAACAACGGTGAGTATGAATTGTCTGCTGAACGGGTGGGTTTTGCGGAAAGTCCCATTGTCAAACTGGTGGATTCCACCATCCTTGATGCCATCAACAAAAAAGCAAGTGATATCCACATGGAGGGCAGCTCCCGGGGGATGCTTATACGATACCGTATTGATGGCATGCTTCATCAGGTGACCGAACCCATTGATATCAAAAATCAAAATTCCGTTATTTCCCGGTTAAAGGTCATGTCCGAGTTGGATATTTCGGAAAAACGGGTACCCCAGGATGGGCGGTTTAAGCTTAAAGTCAAGGGACGGTTTGTGGATTTCAGAATCTCCGTTCTACCCACCATTTTTGGTGAGGATGCTGTTATCAGAATTCTGGACCAGGAACGAATGGCTCCCTCATCCGGCAATCTGAGTCTGGACGGTATGGATCTGCCGGCGTCGGAGCTTTTACGGTTGCGTCGTCAGATTAAAGCGCCCTATGGAATGTTTCTCATGACGGGTCCAACGGGAAGTGGAAAAACCACCACGCTTTACCGAGCATTGTCAGAAGCAAATTCAAAGGATACCAAAATAATCACCATTGAAGACCCCGTGGAATATCAGTTGCCAGGTATTGTTCAGATTCCGGTGAACCAGAAAAAAGGCCTCACCTTTTCCAAGGGCTTGCGGTCCATCCTTCGCCATGATCCTGACAAAGTTTTGGTGGGGGAAATCAGGGATGCTGAAACCGCACAAATTGCCCTGCAGTCGGCCTTGACCGGACATCAGGTGTTTACCACGGTTCATGCAAACAGTTCCTTTGAGGTGATCAATCGGTTTGTCCATATGGGCATAGAGCCGTACAATCTTGTCTCTGCAGTGAACTGCATTGTGGCACAGCGATTGATTCGATGTCTGTGCATCTGCAAACAACCACAAAAGATTTCTCCGGAAGCGCTTGTGGAATCCGGGTTGAACCCGGATAAGCACCGCCATAAAACCTATTATAGCGCCGTTGGATGTGAGTTGTGTAATGGTACCGGTTACAATGGTAGAAAGGCCATAATTGAACATGTTGAACTGGATGGTGACATGAGAGAGATGATTGTCAAAAAAGTATCCACTTCGACCCTTGCCCGGCATGCCCTTAAAAAAGGGGTTGTTTTTTTACGTTCCGCCGCATTAAACGAGGTGTGGCAGGGAGAGACTACACTGGTGGAAGCCAACCGGGTTACTTTCATAGAACAGGTGCTTGACGTATGAAGCTGTTTAAAAGTAAAAAAACCGCTATAGGCATGGAGATTTTTGATGGGGGCTTCAGGGCGGGGCTTTTCTCCCGGAAGAACAGCGGATATTGTCTGGAGAAAGGCGTTACCTCACCCATGCCCGAAGACGTCCTTAAAATTTCTTTTAAAACACAGAATATTCTTGATCCGGAGGCGTTTAAAAAAAACGTTAAAAAAGGGTTGAACTTGTGCCGCTTTAAAGGCGGTCGGCTGGGTATCTGCCTTCCCCATGAAACGGTAAAGTTGACGATTCATTGTTTTCAGGAATTGCCAGAGGAGATTCCAGAGATAGACGCACTTGTTAGATGGTCGGTTACTCGGAAGCTGGCGTTTCCAGCCCAAGATATGGCAATTTCCTGGACGTCCATGGGGCGGGATGCCAGGAGAGGTCAGGTTCTGCTGGTGGCCATGATGTCCCAATTGGTGCTTGCCCAGTATCGAAAAGAAATTCAGAGTATAGGTGCTGTTCCCATGGGCTTTTCCCCCGCGGTTATGAATCGGTTTAATCTTTATGTCTCGGCCCTGCCGGTGACGGGCAGTTGCCTCTATTTGGCATTGTCAAAATGGGTTGTCACCTTGGCAGGGTTCACTGAAGGCGTCCCTCTTTTTTTTAAAACATTCAGAAAAGGCTTTTTGCATGGGGGGATGGATCGTCATGGTCGAGATGTTTCCCTGATGCTGGATCATTGCTTCATGAACTGCCCCGGCATTCTGTTTTCCCGTGTTTTTGTGGATTTACATGGCGTTAAGGTTAAAAATTTGGAAGTCTTGCTTCGGGAAAAGGGGATTGGCCACGTGACGATCTTGAATCCGTTGGATTTTATTGACCTAGGAGCGCAGTTCTTTGATACGGATGAGGCATCCCTGTTTACCGCAACCGCTACTGCGGCGTTTGTTTAGAACTGATTTGTAAAGGGAGAAATGAGAGCGCATGAAACCCGTCGAACTTAATTTCCAGGCACGGCAGACGCTTGTAACCCGCCTGATGGGGCCGGCAATGATATGTTTGCTTTTGTTTGCCGGGATGCTGACTTTGCTGAACACGGGTGCTTTTTTTTCAAACAGATCATATATTAATAACCTTGAAAATCAGATTGAACAAAAGAAACAGCCCCCTGAAAAAAGATCGCATGGGACGATTCCAAAACCATACACCCCCCAACAGCTTGAAAGGTTGAAGTCGGATTTTCAGTCCCTTACACGTATCCTGGAAAAGGATATGTTTCCTTTATCTCAACTTCTTGATGTCATTGAGACGGCAATTCCAAAAAATATTGTCATCAATGAATTGTCACTTTCCAAAGGCGCATCCTTACTGCTTCTAAAGGGAGAATCTCCCGATGCAGGCAGTGTGGCAGTTTTTCTTAACGCCCTTAAACGCTCCAGTCGGTTCACCATTGATTTTAACAGGGGATCGGTTATCGGTGGGAAAGAATTTTCTTTTGAAATCATAGCACATTGGAAACGCAATGATCTCCAACGGTAAAAAAATCATATTTATAGCCATGATGCTGATCTTGTGCAATGGGGTTTTCTGGATGACGGTGCTCAGTCGCCAGGAAAGACGGATTAAAGCCCTGGAACATACCCTGGCTTCACAGCGTATTGATATAAAACGGGTAACTTCGGATTACGGACCTGATGAGAAAAAATGGGAAGCGATCAAGGCGGACATGGACAGGGTTATCGATACAAGGGTTCCCCATATTTTTTTATTGCCGGAATATGCGGGTCGGATTGCCGAAAGCCTACAAAAAAGCGGTCTGTCCATGACCGGCAAAATGGTATTTCAACCGGGAACCGTATCTGAACCACTTGGCCTGAACCGCTATGGAACCGTTATCACCGTGTCCGGTGCCTATCCGCAGTTTAAACGATTCCTTGCCGATCTGCAAAATTTCCCGGAAATTATTGTGCTTGACGATATTACCCTTACCCGATCTGCGGCCGGAGAGTCCGGAGTGACCCTGTCCCTGGTGATTGATCTTTTTTTCAAGGGGAATCTGGATGGATGACCGTAAACGGAAAATGATGTTTAGCCTTACACTGTTGGTGTTGCTTGCATCGGTGGGGTATCGTATCATGCATCCCTATGTTCAGCCCCGGGTGGACAGGTTAACCTATACAGGCAGTAAGCCCATTGCCGGAGATCTCATTTTTTCCCCTGAAAAGAAAACAGGTGGGGTGGCAAAAACACAGGCATACAGTAACCGCATTTTTGATCAATTCTTTAATCAACCTGTTTGTTCAGGGGAGCTTGTCAACGATGTGTTTGCCCTTCATCTTAGGGAAAAACCGCAGACAACTTCTTCAGATAAAACAGCACATGGCATTTCCGGCGCATCCGGTAAAACGCCCCCCGTGAAGCCGGCAGCATCGACTCCCGATCTACTTCAAAAAACCGTGGATTATCTTTTGTCATTTACCTTTCTGGGGGGATTTCAGCGAGGAAATGAAAAAGCGGTATTTTTATCACGGGGGAATCAGGTGCTGGTTGCCAAGATCGGAGATCGCATAAATGGAAAATATCTCATAAAGGCCATTGAGGAGAATTCCATTACAATCAAAGCCCTTGATATAAATGAGACCATACATCTTGATATGAGGGAATTCAATGATAAACAGGAATAAAATTTTAAAAGACTTACTTGCGGCACTGATGGTGTCGTGGCTGGTTATGGCGGCCCAGGGATGTGTTGCCACACATTCTTCAGGAAAAGATATTTACCAGGCACCGGAAGGCATGGATCTTGATTCTCGGGTGGCCTGGTACACTCAAGCCCTGAAAAACCGCCCAGATGACCCTGAACTGCTTTTTAAAATAAATCGTTCAAAGCAGGAAGCATCCACGGCTCATCTGCAGACAGCGGAGACATTGATTAAAAAGAGATTCCTGAAGGAGGCCATCGCCGAGCTGCAGATGGCCATCGCCTTTTACCCTGCCAATACCCGTGCGGTGGAGCTGATTTCCAGGGTTAAAAAAATGAAAGCATCTGTGTACCACATGGAAAAGGCAGAGGCCCTGGTTAAACAAGGCGCCTTTTCCAAGGCTCTGGATTCATATAAGAAAGCCGTTGAACTGGATCCTGCTAATCAACGGGCAAAAAATGCACTGTTGCGGTATAAAAAAGAAGACCTTGTCTTCTCTAACTATCACCTGGATCTTAAACAAGATGCTCCCATTTCTCTTAAGTTCAAAAAAACCCCTTTGATGAATGTGTTTGAAATTCTGTCAAAAATTTCCGGAATTAATTTTATCTTTGATAAGGATGTAAAGGAAAGCCCGGTAACGCTTTTCATGACAGATATAAAGATTGACAAATTTATAGCGGTGCTTTTACAGACCAGTGATCTCAGGGCCAGAACCATTAATGCGAATACTCTGTTGATCTATCCGGATACCCTTGCCAAGGCCAAGGACTATGAGGATCTGTTTGTGAAGACCTTTTACCTGTCCCACCTCACATCCAAAGATGCGGTTGCCATAATTTCAAAGATTTTTAAAACAAAGGACATTGTGGCCAATGAGACCCTGAATGCCATCACCTTGAGGGGGAAAAAAACAGATGTTGACATGGCCTGGAAGATTATCCAGGCCAATGATCTGGCCCCCTCTGAAGTGGTTCTAAATGTTGAAATCATTGAGGTGAGTCGATCCAAGGAGAAAAATCTGGGATTGTCTTTTTCAGACAGCATCACCTTGGGTGTGAGCGAGAAAAGTGCGGGGATTAACTATTATGAAGACTCCAGTTTTGGCTTTGCCGGGCTGGGTTCTTTGGATGACATCGGAAATATTACAAGCAAAGAGCTGTATCTGTCGCTGCCCACTGCCACTTTGAATCTTCTCAAGCAGGACGCCGATACCCGCATTCTTGCCAAACCACAGATTCGTGTGAGAAACCACGGTAAAGCCGCCATACTCATAGGAGAGAGGATTCCGCTGAGATCCAACCGTAAGGTTCAGACTGATGGCTCCATTACCTATGATTTTCAATACCAAGATGTGGGAATCAAATTTAATGCAGAACCGGTGATCACCATGAATAATCAGGTCAACCTGAATTTAGCCCTGGAGATCAGTTCCCTTGGCAGCAATGTGGGCGGGACGGATGATCCCCAGTATGCCATCCGGACCAAATCCACCAGTACGATTCTGACCATGAATGATGGAGATACGGTGATTATGGGAGGCTTGATCCAGGATGAAGATCGGGGGACGGTGAAAAAAGTCCCTCTGTTGGGGGATATCCCGGCCATGGGTAGACTGTTTTCCAATCGGTACAATGAGAATGTGGAAACAGATATTCTCATGACCATTACCCCAGTGGTGATACGAAGCCAGGATTTGCCGGAAAAAGAGGTGATCGGTTTCTGGTCTGGAAGTGAAAAAACATCTTCCACCACCCCGCCATTTGGTCAGGGGGATGGGGATAACATTGTGTATAATGATTCCCCGGATAACGATTTTTCCAAGGCTATTAAAGAGGGAACCTTTCTGCCCCATGATCCTTCTTTTACCGTCCAGGTCAATGCTTTTGAAACAGAAGTTGAAGCAAAATCCCGAGCTCTTGCCCTGGAAGAACAGCAGTATTCAACCTTTGTTAAAAAGGCAAATATACCGGGAAAGGGGATATATTATCGGGTGTTTGCCGGGGAATTTTCCAGCTTTATGGAGGCAGAGCAGGCGGCACTTGAAATGCGATCCAAAGATGTTTTTGCCGGAGATGTTTTTGCGGTGGATAGGGCTTATGTGTACGGGGAATGAGAATCCGGGGATAATTTCATAATGCATAATAACACTGCTCATACTGACCGAATAACCAGGGGACTTTTTCGTAGTATTCTGGGGGTTACCCTGATTGAACTGATGGCCACCCTCACCATCATTTCTATTCTCTCCACGGGAATTATTCCGCTGTCCCAGGTGATTTATAAAAGAACCAGGGAACTGGAGTTGAGAAAAGATCTGAGACTGATCAGAACAGCCATTGATGAATACAAACAAATGGTTGATGATAATATTGTTGCCCTTGGGGCAGGCAGTTCCGGTTACCCTGAAACCCTGGAAATGCTTGTGGAAGGTGTGGAGCTGAACCAGGCAAGTAAGGTTAAAAAAAAATTCTTACGGCGCATACCACCTGATCCCATGACGGAATCGGGGGAGTGGGGCCTTCGGTCTTATGCCGATGCACCGGATTCCAGAATTTGGGGAGGACAGGATGTCTATGATATCTACTCCCAGAGCGACAAGACAGCCCTGGATGGTTCTCTGTATCGGGAATGGTAATGTCAGATGCTGGGAGGGATAAGATGAATAGACGGGGCTTTACACTGATTGAACTGCTGACGGTTATGGCAATAATCGGTATCCTTGCCACCATAGCTGCTCCAAGTTTTCAGAAATCCATCATAAAAGCCCGGGAAGCATCCCTTCGGCACACCCTTTTTGTCATGAGGGATGTTATTGATCAATACTACAGTGATCATGGCAAATATCCCGATGCCCTGGAGGATCTGGTGGCGGAACGCTATATCATGGATGTCCCAAAGGACCCTTTTACCGGCAGCCGGGACTCGTGGGTGCTCATTGCCCCCACTGGGGATACTGTGACCGGTATCTGGAATATTCACAGCGGCAGTGACCGGATAAGTCTTGACGGAGAGCCATATAATGAATGGTGATTTTTTGCGTAAAAGACGATTTCAGCTTTTTTCCCACAGGGGATTTACCTATCCGGCGGCTCTGGCGTTGATTGTGATTACATCCATTTCTCTCATGGGTGTTCAGAAATACTGGCGTACCATCATGCAACGGGAAAGGGAAGAGACGCTTTTGTTCAATGGGCTGCAGATTCAAAATGCCATTTCGTCTTATTACAGGCATGGTTCCGGGGGAAATCCGCCTTTTCCCCACAGCCTTAAGGTGCTTTTGAACGATCCTAGGACCGGGAGGACTCTGCGGCATCTTAGACGGCTTTATTTTGATCCCATGACGTCTGATGGTCAATGGGGATTGGTGCTGGACGGCCGGGGTGGAATCAAGGGGGTTTTTAGCAGAAGTATCGAAAAACCCCTGAAGCAGGATAACTTTTCTCCAGCATTTTCCAATTTCAAAAATAAGAAAAAATACAGTGATTGGAAGTTCATATCTGAACCGGGAAAGGGAGGGTAGTATGCAGATATCAAGACCGTGGGGAGTGAAGGCGTTGTCTGTCTTGCTGACAACGGGGATGGTATTATTGTATGTTGGCGGGCATGGTGTACGCGCATCGGATATCACAGATCAGTTCAGTGAAAAATATAATTCCATGGTGCCGGCCCCCAACAGTTCGGTGGGCTCAGATTATTTGTTTGAGCAGATTGCCCTGGGAAGTGAATATACCGTGCGCATGCTGGATTTGATTCGTGAGCAGAATAATAGTTTAAGCGATAAATACGATCGAATCCTGGAAAAATATGATCTCATGGAGGCTCAAAATAAGGAAATTATCTTTCTTTTAAAAAAAATAGTTGAAAAGTGATTCTGAAGGGATTGGATTTACACAGTATTTGCAGGAGCTGTGACCAATCCCCAGGATTTTTTATCCTTCAATTTGCTGTATAAAGACCTTTGCTTGGGCAGCCATTTTAAAATTTTTGTTCAGGCTCAGGGCCTTTTTAAAGGCATCCAGTGCATCCTGTTCATCTCCTCTGCTGAGATAGGCTTCGCCCAGATGAAATAAAACTGTGGGATTATCCGGGTTGCGTTTAAGACTGTCACGAAATTCACCAATGGCACTGTCCATAAGGCCTTTCTTAAAATAAACCAGGCCCAGGGTATCCATGACGGCAGGATCTTCTGGAAGAATTTCCCTGGCCACTCTGGCCCATTGGAGGGCCTGATCAAAATCATTGCTTCTTAAAACCAGAAGGTAGGCAAGATTGTTGGCCGCCGGCGCATATCGAGGATTTATCGCAAGGGCTTTTCGGTAATTTTCCTCTGCAAGTTTGAACTGAGCATCTGCATCATAAAGAATCCCCAGAAGCATGTGGGGCACAATGATGTCGGGATTTTTGTCTAGCACAGCTGTGTACTGCTCAATGGCTTTTTTGATATTGTTGGTCTTTACGTAGATGCGGGCCATGGAAAAATAGGGTTTCAGATAGTCGGAATCATTTTTTAGAGAGGTCTCATAGGCTTTCAATGCCATCTCTTCTTGATTTTCAGCAAGAAAGACTTCAGCCTTGAGGCTGTAAAGCGTGGCCATCATTCGGGGGGATTGGCTGGCAATTTCCATTTGTTTCTGGATCAGGCTGTGGGCATGATCATTTTTCTTTTGCTTGATGGCATTTCTCACAAGAAGCGTTAAGGTGTCCATGCTGGTGCTGTCCATGGCCAGTGCCCGGGAGAGATAAGATGCTGCCTCATCATATTTTTTTTCATAGGAGTAATATAGTCCTGTAAGATGATATCCCGTTGGGTTTTCAGGTGATATTTTGATGAGTTTCGTGAAACCTTCAAGTGCCTTATCTCTTTGTCCTGCTTCCATATCGCAATTGGCAAGAATTTCCGTTGCCGGATAATTGTCAGGCATCACTTTTAAAATTTCCAGGGCTTGGTGACGGGCAAGATCAAAGGCGTTGTCTTTATAGTATAGTCTTGCCAGATATTCCCTTGCCTTGAGATTTTGAGGATTGAAATCCAGAGATGTTGACAGCGCGATAATGGCGTCTCTGGTTTTTCCAAGTTCCATAAAACAGATCCCTTTCAAGAAGTGAACCCTGGCTGTCTCCGGTTTTTCTTTTTCAAGGCGGTTCAAAAGGGATAAAGCCTCATCAGGGGCTTTTTCATGGATTTTAATTTCAGCTTTAAGTAGCAGAGCTGCAAAAAAGTTGGGTCTTAATTCAAGTATGCCGGAGACAATTTCTTCGGCCTGGGTGAGTCGTTTATTTTTGAAATGAAATTTTGCCAGGGTGTTTTGTAGAGAAAGATTTTCCGGTTGAATGGCCACGGCCCGGGTGTACATTTCCAGGGCACGGTCATCCTTTCCTGTGATATCATAAAAGCTGGCTGCAGCAATAAAGGGTTTGATGGTTTTAGGTGCCAGTTCCATGGCCTTGAGATATGCTTTTTCGGCCAAGGATTCCTTTTGCATGCGAAGATAGAAATTGCCAAGCATAATTTGGGGGTTCGGATTTTCAGGGTTGGTTTCGCAGGCTTTGACAAGTTGTTGCTCTGCTTTCAGGAAGGCTTTTCGGTTCACATAAAAACGAATTATATCCATCCGTGAGGAGAGATTGGTTTCATCCATGGATATGGATTTAAGAAGCAGTGCTTCGGCTTCGCCGTAATTTTTTTGTGATACCTTAATGTTGGCCAGTTTGCGGTATGCGCTGTAATTGTCTGGTGTCAATCCAAGGATTTTGTGAAGAATGGCTTCAGCCTGGGCTATTTCATTTTTTCGGATAAGTATCTGTGCTTTGAGAAACAATCCTTTTGTATTTTCAGGATTCAGTAGGATTACTTTGTCTATTTTTTTTTCAGCTTGTTCTATCTGATTTGACAGGAGTAGAAAGCTGGCTGTTTTTAAAAGGATATCTGTATTGTCTGGATCCAATGTTTCTGCTCTGGCATAGGCCTGAAAGGCTTCTTTTGCATTGCCGAGTCGAATCATGGTTTCTCCCAGTTGATACCATGCCGTGGCGTTTTCCGGGTCCAATTGCGTAATATTTAGAAATTCAATACGCGCTTTCTGGTATTGTTTTTCGGAAAAATAATTCATCCCGTTTTTGAGGTGGGATTCAATTTTTTCCTGTTCTCCCTGGCATCCTGCCAGGATGAACAAACACATAATAACCGGGAGAAGCGCCTTTGTCTTGAAGTACATACATCCTCCGCTGGGGGTGAATAACAGCTTGAAATTAAATCTATTTTATACTATGTATCTATAATTCAAAAGACGTGAAATTCTGAGATTGTTTTCTGAATATACAAAACAAACTATCAATAGTATGGCATGGGCGAAAATGTCAAACAAAAAAGGCGGCATATCTGTGAAAAGACGAAATCAGAACTCCTTTGAAATGGGGGAGATTTTGATCTGCATCGGTGAAAAACGGTCATGTTAGAACCACTTGTGGGAGTCAGCAGGCAAATTGTTCAGATCCGGGAGTATATTAAGCGGGTGGCAGACACCTGTCTGAGTATCCTGATTACGGGAGAAACAGGTGTGGGAAAAGAGGTGGTGGCACGAAGACTTCATCAATTATCTCCCCGGAGGGGTAAGGCCTTTGTGCAGGTAAACTGTGCAGCCTTACCGGAAAATCTTCTGGAAAGTGAGCTGTTTGGTCATGCAAAGGGTGCCTTTACCGGTGCCCAGAAAAATCGGAGAGGTAAATTTCAGATCGCCCATGAAGGTGTTTTGTTTCTGGATGAAATAGGTGACATGCCTCTGGGGCTCCAGTCCAAGATTCTCCATGTACTTCAAGGTGGCAGGTTTTCACCCCTGGGAGCCGACAGGGAAGTGCTTTCAAATGCCTGGGTGATTGCAGCCACAAATTTTGATTTGGAGGTTCAGATCGCTTTAAAAAAATTTCGTGAAGACCTCTTCTATCGCCTCAATATCATTAAGATCCATGTACCGCCTTTAAGGGAAAGGCCTGAAGACATCCCCCCCCTGGTGACGCATTTCATGAATCGCTATATCAAGCAGTTTTCCAACAGGAAAATTTTGCCCCCCGATGATGAAGTGATGTCGGTGCTGTGTGGTTTCCACTGGCCTGGAAATATTCGTCAGCTGCAGAATGCAATTAAAAAGCAATGTGTGATTAACGATTGGCCCCAGGTAATTGATGAGCTAAGCCATGGCATAACCCCGGGGGATGTAGTGCAGGAAAAAAAGGCATTGCCCACGCCGGAAAAAATTGAAATTTCAGCTGTATCCGATTCTGTACGTCCTGCCCCTTTTCCGTTTGTTCTCTCGGAAATTTTTAACGGGACAGATACCGGCAATGAAGAAATCTCTTTGAAAGATATTCGTAAAATTGTTGTTCAGCGGGTGGAAAAAGAGGTTATTTCTTATGTGCTTGAACAGACGGGGTGGAATCGGATGAAGGCCTCAAAAATTTTAAAAATCAGTTACAAAACCATGCTGACAAAAATAACTGAACTTGGCTTACTACCACCACCATAGCATTGATTATCGGAATATTGCCGTCCAGGGGAATGGAGCGCTTTTACAATCATTGTCGGTTGGTAATAATGTAGTTGTCAAGTATCATCATCTGTGTCAAGGTCAATGTTCCAAATTCAATGCCTCTTTCCCTCATGGGAGCATTGTTGTTTTTTCCATTGGGTTTCACGGGGCGATCGCTGATGGTTCTGAAGGGAAGTTTGCTGACATGAGCGTTTGTGCTGCTCAGAAAAAGATGATTTTCCACCGGATTTTCCGGTGTGATTTGTGTGTCAATATAGCTGAATAAGAGCCCCCCCCGGCTGATATTTTTTATCTGGCCTATCTTAAATGAGTTCGGACTGATGGCGGCATAGGCACCCTGTTTTAATTCCACTCTCTTGTGCCTGCGGCGATCCCTGCCAAAAGCAGGCTGTTTAGATATGTTCATGGCGGTTCTCCTGGTACTTAAGCAGATATTATGTCAAAGACTATATCCATGCCCTATTGCTTTTTTACTCCGGGGGGATTCACATTCTCCCGGTTCAATGTTCAACCAGCGTGGGATCAGGCTTGCTAACTATAACAAATAAACCGTATTGTGACCAGACCGGAAAAATGGGAATTCTCCCTTTACCTCTTTTTTATGCTGAACGGACTCTTTTGGCCCACCAATTGTGATAAGTTGGTCATGTTATGACCGAGTTTTTGTGTTCATATGCCTTTGCCGAAAAGCACCTCGCGGATGGTCAGCAGAAAAATATGAAGATCCAGGTGCCAGGAAAGGTGTTTAACATAGTAAAGATCATAATTGAGTTTTTCCTTGCTGTCTTCAAAATTTTCTCCATAGGGATAATTTACCTGGGCCCATCCGGTCAGTCCGGGCCTGATGGCATGGCGCAAATGATAATAGGGAAGTTTTTTTTCAAGCTCCCTGACAAACACCTCTCTTTCCGGTCGTGGCCCCACAAGGTCCATGTCCCCCCTGAAAATATTAATGAATTGGGGCACTTCATCCAAGCGAATTTTTCGGATGATGCCTCCCATGCGGGTGATTCGCATATCATTTCTGGATGCAAATATTGGACCGGAATCTTTTTCCGCCATGGCTGTCATGGATCGAAACTTGATCAGACTGAATTTTTTGCCGTTCCTGCCGATTCTTTCCTGGAAGTAAAATACCGGCCCGGCGGATTCCAGTTTTATCAGCAGGCCTGTTATTAGCAGGATCGGTGAAAGTGCAATCAACAAAAACAAAGAGATGATCAGCCCCAGGATTCGTTTAAAAGCAAGGTGTAGAGAGGTTCGGTAAAAACCCTGTTCAAAGATAAACCAACTGGGTTTGAAAAAATCATCAATGAGGAGTTTCCTCTGGGCGGTTTCATAGAACTGGGTCCCTTCAATGACCCGTATATTTTGGAATTTGCATTGCAGAAGTTCCCGAACCGGCAGTTTCCCACGTCGATTTCTCAGGGTAACCACAATGGTGTCAATTGCATGGTCCGACAAAATGGATTCAAGGTTGTTCATGGTATCCAGAACCGGAACATTCTGGATGTTTTGTCCCACCTGGGAAGAAAGGGTGGTGGCAAAACCAACCACCTCAAATCCTACGAATTTTTTTTTCCGGGCTTCCTTTATTATTTCCGTTGCCTGGGAGGTAATACCCAAAATTAGAATTTTTTCACGATTGTGGGATAGACAATAAAAGATAAAGACCCGAAAGATGCCGATTATTGTAAAAATAAAAACAAGAGAAATGAGCAGTTGGCCATTGTTTAATAAAATATTATGTGAAAATAAAAATAAGGTTGCCATGGCAAAAAGTGTGAAAAAAAAGGCCGGAACGATTTTTTTCAGCAGATCTGACAGATAGATGAATTCCGTGGGCATATAGAGGTTATGGTTTAAAAGGGCGATTATGGTTATCCCCATAAACACAGCTATGGCAATGTTTCCTCCCATGCTTCCCGGATTAAGGCTGGGAGGCTTACAGGATAATAGACAACTGTAAGATAACAGGGGGGAGATAATCCCGAAACCAACGTAAATGATTATTAGGTCCACCAGCATGATGCTAAGTGTTCCAAAGGGGGTGCGGGTTGAAAAAAAAATGGATTATTCCTCCATATGTTCAAAAAGTTTGATTCTGTTACCACCCATTATTTTAGCGGAAACAAGGGCAGTCTGGGATTTTTCCATGAGGGTTTCCGGGGTGTCTGCGTCCAGGGGAAAGCCAGAAATCCCGCCGCTCAGGGTGATGGGAGTATCCAGGTTCAGGCGCATTTCATCGGAAATGTTTTCCACGGCACCAAGAATTCTGTTGGCAATCATTAATGTAGAAGACTTGGATGCCTGAAGCAAAATAACTCCAAATTTTTCTCCGCCGATTCTGCCCACAATATCATTGGAACGGACATTGGCTGTTATCTTATCTGCGATGAAGCGAAGCATCTGATCTCCGACATAATATCCATGGCTTAAATTAATGCTGTTGAAGCGGTCCACATCCAGAAGCAGCAGGGCAATGATTCCCCTTTTTTCCCGCTTAATACGGGTGAATTCTTCGTTCAGGCGTTTCCACCACAGCCCATAATTATATGTGCCGGTAAGATTGTCGGTATAGGTTAATTCCTGGAAACTTTGGCTTGCATGTGAGGTGCGGATGGTTTCACCGGCCCGGCTGCAGATATTTTTCAGCAGTATCTCCTGTGTCTTTTCAATGATTGGTTTCTCGTTATTGAATAGCAGCAGCTGGCCATGACTGGCTTTTTTTTCTCCGGTGGAGATCATGGGAAAAACCACGATAAATTCTTCTCTGATCAAAGAGGACGTTTGGACAAGAGACAAATCTGCTTTGTTGTATATTTCCATGAAATGGGGAGAGTCTGATACCTTTGCCTGTATGGAAGGCATTACCTCGTCATAGAGGTTTCGGTAGTTACCAGGGTCAAATCCATATCCCAATACCAGTTCAAAATACTTCGATTCTTTGTTTTTCAGGAAAAACACCCCTTTTTTTTGAATGCCACTCACATCCGTGATGATCTGAAAAATGTAGTCAAAGACAATTTTCAATTCCCGAAGCGTGTTGTATTCCCGGAAAATGTTCATCATGTAAAGCTGGGATGGTGGAGAGTGGTGGGACGGTTTTATTTCGGTATTGAGGAGGTGTTTGTAAAATTGCGTAATAATATTTTGTACCAGTTGCTGCTTTTCAGCCAGTTCCGGTTCTGACAGCTCCATGGCGTTAACGTTGATTGTTCCAATGGCACCATGGCCCAGTTTAAGGGGAATAATAAAGGAGTTATCAATCTCTTTTCTGGTAAGGTCTTCCGGATTGACAAGTGTTCTGCGATCTTTATGAATTCCTTTGATATAAAGGGGTAATCCATCGGTGGCTACCTTGCCTGCCACACCGGTTCCAAGACGAACCCGGGTGGTTTCGATAATTTCTTTTTTCAGTCCTCTTGCCGTTTGAATGGTCAAGTTTGGCGAACTTCCATCGGTGAGCATTATAGATCCACTTTTGCTTTTCATGACATCCAATATTACATCAAGCAATAGATCAAGAAGATGCTGGCAATTGAGATCGGGCAAAGTAGGTTCCTTTCCGTTCAAACGGTTCAAAGTTAAGATCAAAACCGATGGCTCAAGATATGGGATCAAATTAATGGTTTATGATAAAAGTTTGAAAATTGCAAGTATTCCGGGGGCGTTTCTCTGAAATAGTATTTTTCTTTATGCTGATACTTTGGGGCCTTTTAAAATACTGCTTGTGAAATTCATACACTTTGGCTATGTATAAAAGATTATATTTTTTTTAAAAACTTCTGAAGATTCATTGAATGGGTGTCTGTTATGTATCTTTCGTATTATGGATTGAAGCGCAGTCCTTTTCAAATCACATCGGATCCCAGATTTTTATGGCTGGGGGAAACCCACAGGGAGGCTTTGGCGGCCTTTAAATACGCCATCTATGAGAATAAGAGTTTTCTGCTTTTGACGGGGGATGTGGGGTGCGGAAAGACCACTTTGATAAATTCTTTCGTTAATCGTCTGAATGATACGGTTCTTTTCGGCGTTCTCAGCGATCCTGGCCTTTCATTGTTGGATTTACTCAATCACATAGCCTTTCTTTTTGGTTTGGATCATACCTTTAAATCCAAGGGAGAGTTCATTATTAAGTTTACCCGGTTTCTTAATAATGCATATGGGGCAAAAAAACGGGTATTGCTCATTATTGATGAAGCCCAGAGACTGAGCAATGATCTCCTGGAAGAGATTTGTATGCTCTCCAATATTGAAAGGCAAGATGCCAAATTAATAAATATTTTTTTTGTGGGACAGGATGAATTCAGGCAGATTGTCTCCCAGCATCCAAATCGATCTTTGAAGCAGAAGCTTACTTTCAGCTGTCGTATTACTTCACTAGATGAAGTGGATCTGGAGAAATATGTTCAGCATCGTTTGAAAATTGCCGGGACAACGGCATCTTTGTTCGATGAAGATGCCCTGAGCACGATATATCGTTACTCAGACGGTAACCCTCGTTTGATCAATATCCTCTGTGATCTCTCTCTTTTGACTGGATTTGTTCAGGAAAAAAACATTATTGATGGAGATATCGTTTCAGAATGTGTGGCAGAATTACAGTTGGTTCCATTGGTAGCTGAAAAGGTCCCGCTCCTTGATGAACACCCCCCTGAAAAAGATGATGAAAAATCATCCACAGTTGAAACAAGTGCCCCATTACCTGATCCATTGAAATCAAAGGAAGAAAAAGAGGCCCTTCCTACACCTGTTGCGGCGGATGTGGAAGAAATAACACCTGTATTTGTGGATGAGAATGGGGATGAAGTCATTGAAGATCTGGGGATTGATGGTCAACCAGAGGAAGATGTCAAAGCCCATATATCTGGAACGCCTGAGGATGTTGCTGGAATTTGTGAGAATACTTCTGGAGAGTCCGTTGATATTTCCGAAGATCCTGAAATATCGCTTGAAACAGAGGGTGAATCCTTAACGCCGGAGGAAACGGCTTCGCTTAAAGTTTCTAAATGGGGTAAAATTAAGCGCTTTTTAATGCTTATTGCAATGGTTTTAATGTTGGTATTTGCCTTTCTATTCTTCTATGCGCCAGAGATGGTATCGGATTTTATTGATTTCTCCAATAAGGATAAAAATGTATCCCATTTATCTCATAGGGTCGAAGATATGAATACGGCGGGAAATGGTGGAGGCGGCGTCCATCATATAGAATCAAAATTCAATTTAAAATCAACATGTTACTTTTTATGTTTTAATAAAATACCGTCATAAATACCGTCATTTTTTTATATGTAAGAATTCCATTTAAGGGTGGAAACTATATAAAAAATCATAAAATTTTTTCAAAAATTAAACTAAAATATTTATTCACCATCAGACCGGGCAGGGGAGAAAGATCCTTTTCTCAGTCTACCCCTCCATTCTGCCCGGCACCATCCCCCACGATTCTGTTTCCCGGACGTTCGTCCACCCGGCCAATGATCCCATGGAAGTGTTTTATCAGGCATTCCCGATGATCTGACGGTGTGAGTAACCTTCAATTTTTCAAATTTCTTTAGAAAGAATTCTCCACATTCTCCACATCCTCCACAAGCCCCATGTTTAAAGGGGTTTCAGCCCGTGGACATTCTCCACACAAAGTCCACATTCTCCACATCCACCACCCGGCCATGAATTTAACCTGGCCGTTCAGGTTCCCCTCATTGATGCCATGGATAAATCTTTATCCAATGACAGACCGATTAAGGGGACCCATGCCCGTGTTTATAGATGTGGGGTTTCTTCAGGAAGGGGTTGCCGGGTCCAGGTTGCCCAGGGTGACAATGATCTATGGTCCGATTGTTCAGGCATCACCCGGCAGGGAAAGGAGGCTTTAACCCATCTGGATGATTCAGCCCCCGGTGGGGTGCTTTTCCCCGTGGGGTTTTGGTGGTCGGGTTTTGGGTGATCCCCAGGCAAGCACCAGCTCAAGACTTTTGCCCCCAAAATTTACAGTTAAATAATATCTGAAGTAACCAGCCGGTTAATTTTATTCCAGTGCTCCAGAGATGAAAGGTACCCCCCGGTGACGGTGAGGTGATCCAGGGGAAAGGCAGGAGTTAAAGGGTATGCAGTGACACCAGCTCAAGGCAAGTACCGCCCCATACTATCCTGACAGCGATTGAGACGGCCCCTTTTTTGGGGTGGTTGAAAGGGGGGGGCGTTTCAGATCCCCCCTCGATGCCCGCAATCTTCCAGCTATCAGTGATACCTTTGTAGGACTCGGCCATTTTGACCGACTGCCCCTGTGGTGTGACACTTGTATGATTCATCCATTTTGGATGACTGCCCACCATCCCGTTTTGGGACAGTCCTACATAGGTAACTGTTCCCAGGGGTGGACGTTTCGGCTTGTCCTTTATCCTGGCGGTGACAAAGGTGTCGGTGGATTAAAGACCCCTTGCGTATGGAGTCCAAAAAGTAAGGCTGACCCGGCAGCACAAAGATAAATATTTACATATTTTTTACATAGGATTTGTGGGGATATGTGCTATAAGATATGAAAAAGGTTTTTTTGAATCGTTTATTTTTCATATGGGGGTGTAAAAATAGATAAATTATCCATAACTGATAAGGTGACAGTCCCCGGCATAATCGACAAAGGGATTGTGGTTCTGGTGGATGATTTTGGTATGGTGGGGGTTGAGTCTGAAACGTTCATCAATGGCCATGATTGCCATGGTCGCGGGAAAGATGGGCATTGCCTTTATGTCTCGGTGGATTCGGTGGCCCTGATATCAAAATCTGATCCCTTCATATTGTCCATTCAAAAACAAATTACCCGGCAAGGAGAAAAGGAACCACGGATTCCCGGATCACATTATCATCCTGCCCGGTACCGGCCCGTCCCATGGCCACCAACACATCCTTCATGATCCCCACAACCTGATCATGGATACCGGGGTGCTTACTTTTCCTGGGCCTTGCCACATTCAACACCTGAATATCATGATTCACAATCCACCTGTTAACCGTTCCCACCGGGGCCAGCTCTTTCCCCAGGTCAACATACAAGAATGGTTTGCCATGTTTTTTACACAAGCGCCGGGTCAAAGCTGATCCCCCGGAGAGCTTTATGAAAAGATCACGGTTCCCTCAGAGTCAACCACATTGGCCTCTGTCCACTCCAGTCTGGCCCCCTGAAGCTATTTTCTTGATCATCCCCCCCCCTCCATGTTGGTCTCAGCTTGCAACTGGATCTGCAACCAGTTTTTATTCATGTTGGTTTCAGCTTGAACCTAAACCTGAACCTAAACTCATTCAGTCCGCATAAGCGACAGTGCGGACATTGCTGCGGACATGCCTGAAATTAAATCCATTCAGACTGACTACAGCTTGTAGGTAAGCCTGTAGTCAGGTTATTATCCCCCCTATCAGACCGACCACAGCTTGTGGCCAAACCTGTGGTCAGATTCTATTTAAGGCAGTCTCAGCCTGTGACTAAATTATTCCTCCCCCCTCACCACCCTGACGACAACCTGTCGTCAAACCTGTCGTCAGTTTTTCATTCATGCTCGAATTGCTGGGAACACCGCCCCCGGGAAACCTGGTTACAGCCTGTAACTAAACTTGTAACTAAATCCATTTCAGACTGGTTTCCACTGGAAACCAAACCGGAAACTAAACTTTTTTTCACAGTTCCATTCATGCCTGAATGACTGTTCATATCCCCCCAGAAAACTCGTCACAGCCTGTGACTACACCTGTGAATAGATTCATGCCCCCCCCTACCCGAACAGGCCCAGTCCTCGCACTTCGTCTCGCACTAAACCACCACGCAAACCCTGCGCACCTTTATTTACAGGCATCCCGAAAAATTCAAGGTTTGCCTGTTCAGACTGCTGCGAACCTTGCACCCCCCCGCAACAATGTTGTGCGCACTGCGCACTTGATTGCGCACTACCTTGCGCACCAATGCCCGTGAAACATAAAAACCACTCCCCCGGAATGGAAGAGTGGTCAATGATTTATTCTTTGTCCGGACAGAGATATTAGGCTTGATTCCGGTAAACTTCAAGCTCCTTCCTCAATGCCTCCCGTTCCCTGGTCAATCCATCAATCTGCTTGCCGGTGAACTCAGCCAACAACCTTATCATGTCAATGGCGGTGGTCGTGACATCGGCAAGAGCAGAGATACTGTGACGGTCATAATACTCAAAAGGCTCATGATCTGCCGGGCATGACTCAACTTGCATGACACTTGCCACCAGCTTCAGCTTGCCCAGGGAAAAAGTACAAAGCCCCAATGGGTTTGATTCCCGCTCCAACTGCTTCCTTGTGAACTCTGGATTATTCAGCATGGTTCGCCACCTGGTCACCATTAACCTGGCTGGTGGATGCTACGGCCCTACAAACCCGTAATTGTGCTTCCAGGGTATCTATACGGGTTATCGCTGCATTGGTAATAGCCCACAATTCTTGTGTTGCATCGGCAATGATTTCACCCATGGATATGATAGCAAAGGAGTCAAAACCCCTAAATACATCATCCTCGCCGTAATCACACAAGGAGTTTATGGTCTCGGCAAGGAATTCAAGTTTTCCAAGGGCGTGACAGGCAAACTGCAATGGGTCAGAGCTGGAGTTTAATTCGTCAGTGGTGACGGTCTTCTTGTTTTCAACCTGCATGGTTCACCCCCTTCACTACGGCATCCACAACGGCGCCCTCCCGACAAAGGAAATGGTTCTTGCAAAGGGTGGTTACATCAATCTGCACACCGGCCTCTTGAACAAAATGCCGTGTTTCTGCCAAGGTTGCCGATATGTTCTGAATCAAACCTTTGAAAATGTAGGCGTACCGGGAATAGATATCTTCCGGCAGCATTTCAACCAAAGTGAAAATCTGTTCATGGGAGTAAGAAATCAGATCAAAGAGGTCTTCTTGATCCACTTCAACGGGGTTCCCGGTGGTGGTGTTTCGGTATTCGGTGGTTCCGTTCGGCAGGGTGCAACGGGTCAATGGAATTGTGTAAGGCGTGTATGAATAGGGGGTGATTTCTCTTTTCATTACAGGCTGCCCTCCTGCATCATCCGGCGTGTGTCTGCAAGCTGATCTCTCAGAGCCTTGACTTGAAGGTCTGATCTCCATGACAAAGCGCTCAGTTCGTCCTTAACCATGCTGAATAGTTCTCTGGCGCTGTCGGCAGATTTGCCGGTGCACCTGGAAAAGATGTGGTCCAGCTGTTCAATGATTTGTGAAGTTCGGTACTGATAAGAAATTCTGTGGGGGGGATTGATGCGGTGTTCTGGTTCCATGGTAGGGCCTCCGTAGTGTTGAGTTAAACCCTTTTCATTCGGCTAAAAACAAAAAGGGCAGCATGGGGGTTAGCCGACTGGACTACGGAATCCAGCACACCCGAAGGTGTCCCCCATGCTGCCCAATATAGGACGCATGGAACAAAAAAAGCGTTCACATGTAAAATGCAGACGCCTATTTGCGCCCGTAGTGTTCCGGCGGCTAAACCGTATCCCTGATTTTGCAGAGATGATTATTCATAAACTGGTGGTGGGTTTGTGTCAAGGGGAATTTTTTATTAACTTCACAATACAATAAATGAAAAAGCCGCAAAGTTAAAGATCAAAAGTTATCAATAATATACTGAGCTAAATTATAATACTCGTCAGCCATCTCATTCATCAAATCAATTTGATTTTGAGCCCATTGCCCCCGGCCTCTCAGTTCGTTTGTGGGCCGATATTGTGATAAATATCGAATAGGGACATTTTGAATTATACTATCTGGAGCCATAACATTAAGATCTTCAATTTTTGCAATCGGTTCAGTTTCTGTAAAGTCTGGAACTGCAGCATAAGGTTTTATCGCTTTCAGTTGAGCTATCATTTGATCTTTGATTGCTGCACTTATGGATCTATGGTGTGCCGCATCTGCTCCTACTTCGTGCTTTATACCATTTCTTTTTCTGGTATCAAAACCATTGAATATCCAACCTCCAAATTTGGGCATACCTTTTTGAGTTATAACAGTATCTCTTGGATTCCCTTCAAGATACCGTTCTTTTCCTTGTTCCCAATCTCGAATAAAAGAAGGTAACATTTCCCCAATCAAACCAACGCAATAAGCTGAAAATAAGTCTGGGGTACAGGGGACTAAGAAATAATCGGAACAGTATAGTGCTGAACGAACCAGGGTGTTAAAAGATGGCGGAAGATCGATTAAAACGTAGTCATACACAATATCATTTATCTTCTGTGCTTCCTGAGATATTAACTCAGGCAAAATAAATCTATATAAACCGGCACCACTAGAAACATCCGTACCGACGTTAAGAATATCGGAAAAAGTGTTCAACCAGAAATCACCAGGAACAACGTCAAGGGTTCCATTTTTAGCTTGAGTTTTAGGCTTAAAAGTATAAAGTTCACCTATCTTATTTTGCAGAATATAGGGAAGAGCAAAAGCTTTCACTGTCTGCCCAAATGGGAATTCGTCAGATGATTTTAAAAGCTGAGAAAATTCTTCATTTCCAATACATGCTATCGATAAATTACACTGTGGATCGAAATCAATCAATAAAACATCCTTCCCTTTATCAGATAGAGATACTGCTAAATTCCATATTATGGAAGTTTTTCCAACGCCACCTTTATTGTTAAAAACGGAAATTGTCTGTGCCATTTTTGTTTTATTCTCCTAAATTTTATAGTCATGAGTCCTGTGAAAATGTATTCCTAATGAAAAAATGATTCGTCGGATAGTAAAAATGTAGTGATAAAAATCCAATTATAATAAAGTATTTACCCCTTCATCCCATACTCCCATCAAAAAATCATGTCAACGATTATATTAAAATGTAACACGATAAAAAGAACTATATGACCTTTGCCAATTAAAAATCAATCTCAGGTTTTATAAGGTTCTCATGAAGGGCGTGTTTTCTTGGACTTTGCAGGGGGTGGTTTGGATTGATCGGGCAGGGGGGGGCAAGAATTTGTATGAGAGCTGAATAGAAGGCCTACGCCAATAGGCAAAGGGTTACCAAAAAATGGGATGGAATTGACAGCAATATCCCTAAAAATAAACACCTATATAAGAAATGGATAAAGCTTTAATTTAGTTAGAATTCGTCCATATAAATTTCCTCTTCAACTCATTAAAAAGATGCCATTTTTTAGTAAGATGTTGGTATCTGCCCACTATTATTCCTGGTGAAATATTGAGCTCTTTAGCAATGACTATAATTTCTCTTTTTGAAGTGATGGCTTGAATCCGGTTGTTGAATTTATGGGGAATCAAAAAGTCAGCGGCATATTCGTTAGCACGTATTTCCCTACTATCATCTTGGCAGGGCTTACCATTATTAATCAAAAGATCTTTCTTGTTATCATGGATGACATGAGCCGCTTCGTGAAAAAATGCGAACCAGAGTAGGTCTTCCGCTTTACCTCGTAGGTTAAGTAAAATCATAGCCTTGCTAGGTGAAAGCCATTTTGTCGCTCCGTACCAAGGGGCTTTTTTCATTTCTTGAACCAAAACAAGTGCAACACCCGCTTCTGCGCAGAATGTCCGCATCTTTTTTATAAAAATTTCTGGCTTAACAACGGTGAGACTTCTAATTTCTTGAATTGCTGCTTTAAATTTTGTCTTAGAAAATTCGGCACATTGAATAGCGTTAGCAGCAATCTCTCCTTGTCTAATCCAGGCAGAAGTAGGGCCTGGACAACTTTCAAAACATTTTGAACGTCGTGCTGCAACTTTAGGCTCATCCCATATGGCATGCCAACTCTCCACGCTGCTGACGCCATAAAAAGCCAGCACGGCTCTTAATCGCTCAACCTTATCAGTTGTTTTGGTTAAGACCTGCCTCTTGACCAGCTCGGTTACAGGGATTTCTTTCAACCATTCAAGATCGGCCTCCAGCCTTTCACGTTCATGGATTTTGGCCAATTGCTCACGGTATTGTGCCTCCAGATTATTCCACATTGCAGCGGGAACACCTACTGCCAATTCAAGACGATTGGCTGTTTCATAAGAGATTGGTTGGTCTCCTTTGAAAATTCGGTTTAAAGATTGCACAGTAAGCCCAGTGCGGAGAGCAAGTTCTTTTTGTGTCATACATAGCGCCTCCATGGTTTCACGCAATGTATCGCCAGGTGGGACGGCATAGTCCGGTTCAAAAGTATATTTTTGGGTTACTTTTACCATTTCCTTATTCTCTTTTTTAATGCGTATCATCAATGCCGATGATTTCGACCTCGCTGACGGAAGACCAGTCCAGGCCTCCGTCTTTCAACTCTGGAATCGGATTATGAGCAGGAATAAACAGTAATCGGTATGGATGCTCAAGATCCACGGAAAGTTGTCCTTTACGATTCCCGGTTAACTCATGGCAGCGAGCTGGGGGTAATCTGGTAATGTCCGTCAAAGTTTCTGCCGCAGAAAGTTCCATCATACGTTGCTGGAGCTTCTTGCCACATTTTGCCCCCAATTTTTTGATGGTTTCAGCGCGTTTGCTACAGATTTTTTGTAGTCTCTTTGACTTAAAATATATGTCCATATGATAAATTATTCAAGTAAAAAATTAACATTGTATGTTAATGGTTTTATTGATGACTTACATTTGATAGTTTTTAATCTCATACTCCCATCAAAAAACTATGTCAATAATTATATCTAAATGTAACACTCAAAAAAACATCAGTCTAACGTTAACATTTGTTAACCCCTCATGGGGTTCGTGTTTTTTTCTTGAAACCATTCAATGCAGACTTGGCCTTTCCTTCTTTTGTTTTTGGTCCGGTACTCCACCCACCATGCAGACGGCAACGGCCATTTTCATAAAGGTCTTTTCTTTTGCAGGGCGTCCCGGCCCTGGTTCTTGCTCCTCAAAATTCTTGTTGCATGAGTTGTTCATGGGTGTATTTCATGATTTGATATCCTTTCTCAAATGTAGGGTTTTGTGAGGTTCTCATGGGGTTTGTATTTATGGCCCCAGACAAAAGGGTGTTTCTTGTAGTCTGGACTACAGGTTTTTCCAGGTTCTCATGGAAGCCCCAAAAACAGGTATAACACCAGCCCAGGCACCTATAACCCATTTTGCCCCCAGCAGGTTATATGTAATAGGCTACAACGCCGGAGCGCTCAATTATGACTCGGTTTTAAGACCTGTGGCTGCGGAAATATCAAGCCTTGGCCAACCGTGGTGTGAAAGATCCCGGAAAGGAGCCGTGCATTTTTTAACCGGAATCACTGACACCCACACAGAGGCTAAAAAGTCGGCAAATGATCCCAGAGGTATATGGACTCCAAAAACTCTACATTCTACCCGATGCGTATGGACTCCAAAAATTCATACCAGCACCCGGCCCAACGCCTCTTGAGCATTGATTCGTTTGAACACGCTAATCACCAATGCTATGCAACACCGGGAATCCTCTTTCAAGTCGGTGGCATCCTTCGGCACCCCAGAATGATCATGCTCCAGGGAACAGCCCCGGCAGGAGAAACCGGCTGATCCATCAGCAAGGCATTTATCCAGGCATTGAACATAATGTGGACACCAAACATTCCTTGCACCATATGGTGTGGTTTTCTGCGGTCGGGTTCTTGTCATATCATCGGTGCACCATAAATAGTCAAACCATGGCTATCCTCAAACTGTGATATGCTGATCATGGCCAGCTCATCCACCTGACACCCGATCAAATACTTTATCAGTGCTGGCATGGGTTTATACTCCCAGGTGCACATTGAGCATCCGCTGTCATAAAAGATGTGATCCGAGCATACACTTAGCCCTGCTGCATCCAGGAGAAAAACAAAGTTGCTCAGCTCCGCCAATTCAGAAGGGTTGTCTTTCCGACTATCCACCACAAGGCCCGGATTCAATCTTGATTTAAGATTTATTTGTGCTGCTTCAATGTTCATGGGCTTTTACCTTCAAGCTGGCTGCCTGGATATCAAGGAAGAGATCCCGCTCTCCGGTTCTCTGTTCACAATTATCTGAACATAACCGGTTCTGTTCTGCCCGATGCAACACCTCGTATGTTTTTTTCTGAACAATTTTTTCATGTTATTCATCCTGAAACCTCGTCCCCATCTTTTCAGCAATGCTTGTCATACTACGGCGATATTACCGAACTCTGGACATTTGACCAATGCGTTCTGGCAGCTCTCCCACAAGGTTTGATCTGTTCAGCTTTCCGAAAAGTTTAAATGTGCGGTTGTAGCGGTCTGGGTCTAAACGCTTCGTCATACTCCACCAGTCACTCAGAAAACTTCTTTGCAGCGGCGGTGGGAACGGATCAGACATCACATGTGCAGGGGGCTGTGGCGGTGCTGAATTGTCAATTGGCGTTTGCGTCGGCTGTTGCTGTGACTGTGGCACCACATCTGATCCGTAATAAGGATTATTAGTGTACATCGTTTTTTGTTCGAACCTGGCTTGCTGTTCTTGCTCTGGGGTTTGCCCAAGTTCTTTTTGCTGGAGTGTTTGCCTTGGCTGTTGTGGCTTTTTATTATATATCATTTCCTACTCCTGTTAACTTTTACAATTTTTTAGGGGCTGTAACTGCGGTGCCCACTTTTTTTGTCATGCTGCTTTGATGCCCTCTTTCTCATAAACTCCACTCCGCACCCTGGCCCCATGCTCCAGGACACCCACAAGGTGATCATAGTAATCATGGATGACTGCCCCATCTTTCCCAGGAGACGGACGGAGCACCCGGCCTACGTACTGGATAAGACGGCCACTGAATTTGATAGGGGTTCCCAGGAAAAGACTTTCCAATGCTGGCAGGTCGTAACCCTCACCGATTAATTGCCCGGTGCATATCAGGATTTTAACCGAGCTGTCCGTTATCTGCTGGGAGACGGCTTCACGCTCCTTTTTTGACAAGCCCCCCGTCAAGACCACGGCTTCAAGACCATGCTCCACTTTCAGGATATCGGACAATGCCTGGCAGTGGTCTTTCCGGTCGGACAAAACAAGCTTGATGCCCTGGCAGGGGTCCCCGGCAACGTCGCTGCATATCTGTCGGTTCCGATGGGGATCTTGTGTCAATTCAGATAAAACCTTGCTGTACTCTTCCGATGGGTTAAGGCAGGTGTCAAAGTCTGTTTGATGCCATATCACTTTGGCCTGACACAAAGCCCCATTGTCCAGGAGTTCGGCCTTATCCACCTGGTGGCGGCGGTCCCCCAGGTAAAGAAATATGACCCGGCCCAATCCATCCCGGCGGTATGCAGTGGCTGACAATCCCAGGAGATACTTTGCATCCAGGGAACTTACCACATCTGTGAAGGTCTTTGACGGTGCCCTGTGGCATTCATCAACAACCACCATGCCGAACTGTCCCCGGATATCATCAACACGCTTGCACAATGTCTGCACCATGCCGACGGTGACTCGATCCCCCAGGGAGAACTTGCCAGCACCGATAACACCCACTTCACATGCTGGGATTCCCAGGAAAGTTTCTATTCGGTCAATCCATTGATTCAGGAGTTCTTTGGTATGGACTATCACAAGGGAGCGCTGCCCCCTGGCTGAAATGATATTCAACGCCATGACCGTTTTCCCTGATCCGGTCCCGGATTCAAGAACACCATGCTCATGGGCAAGCATGGCATCCACGGCCACCTGCTGGAATGGTTTCAATGTCCCATGGAATTGGAAGGAAACAGGCACTTCCACCCGGTTATCAATGATGCTGATATCATGCCCGTGGCCTTGGCAGATCCGGTAAGCCCTTGCAGCAAAACCTCGCGGCACTTCCAGGCCCCCGGACCATTCCCGATAAAAATACAGGTATCTGTCGATGCTTCCCGTGTAGCGTCCGGCCCGTTCCGCATCGGTATATTGGGGGTTATTCATGGTGAGCTGGCGTTTAATCTGATCCCGTATTCCAGGTTCCAGGCCCGTGATTTTCAGATTGTTTTTGATTTCAAATTGCATTATCATTTTCCTTCCCTATGCCTTCCAGGGTTGCCGCCCATATGGAAGGCACTGTTCGATGTTGGCCCGGCCCGGATTGCCGTCCTGGTCGGGTCCTTCTTTCAAAGTTCCATCAATGCCTTTTCCCATGGCTTAGTATTCCCGGTGATCTTTTCCCGGATCATCTCCCGCAAATTTCCAGGGACATCAATTGCCGGCGCTTCATATTGGGATAATTCTTTTCTGATTTCCGGCATGTACTTTTCCATGATCTTGTCCAGGGCCTTCTTTTTTAACCTGGCTGCTTGGGTCTTGCGGTAGGTATCACGAAGGATGTTATCATCTGGAATAACCTTCTTCACTCCATGGGCTTCAAGCTTTGACTCGATCAATTCAACAAATTGCCCCGATGTCATGGCGTTTAATTCCACCCGCTCACCATGCCATTTTCCAGGAACAATTTTTTGTTTTTCTTTGTCCCATTTATCCGGGTCTTTTCCCTGAACCAAGATATCTGCTTCTTCATCTGTGGCCCCGGCTTTTATGATGCTGTCCCGTGGGTCTTGTTCCTGGTATGTCACCACCTCACGTTCAAGCCCTTTGATATCCTCCAGCCGGAGACCGATATCAATCACATCCACATCACTCTTGAATTTATACATATCGGTGTCTTCACTCAGTATTCGGGCAATATTAAAACCTGCATGGTCAAAGTCATGTAAGGCAAATGTCGTTACCCCTTCATCTGACAGTCTTTCAATTAACACCCTGGCAGCTTCAGAACTCATGCCCTTAGTGCTCAAGTATGCTATTCCATACCGCTCCTGAATCTTTGCCGCATGTATAAGGGATTCAAACCCCTCTTTCTCAATATACAGGGCGTATTTGTACCGTCCTTTGTGGCCATTGATTGAAACCACGGGCATTGAAATATTTGGGCCTGTAACCTCACCACCTGCTGATATGTGGATATCATCAAACGAGCTGATATAATTTCTGACGGCTATTGTCCCCAGGGGCACCCGTTTTTCTGTGAAGGGTTCAATCATGTTGCCCCTGGCATCAAAAACAATATCCCAATCTTTTGTCAGCTCTGGATTTTCAGCCTGAAACTCACGAACCAATGTTCTGAAATATCCATCACCAAGTTTATCAATCCCGGCCAACATCAAAACTTCCCGCCTGGCTGCATAAAGTACCTGTCTGCATTGTGCGGGTAATGTGTTCCCGGAACTGGCTTTCATATAGGCATCTTTCATAACCTTGAAAGCTGCATCTCGTTGACTCATGAATCTCTTTTTGTTTACGATTTTCTTACGCTTGTTGAGAGTTGCCTTTTGATCCCGGCGCTTCTTCTTTTGAGCCTTTGTCCACTCTTTACTGATTATTGCAATGCGTGACTTCAGGTCATTAAAAATGTCATCATGCAGATTGATTTTATTTTTTCCATTCCCCAGGAAGTCAAAAGAAGGGCATGCAATGTGAATGAACAATGCAACATCGTTTAGAAATTCTATATGGATACTATTCAAAAAAGATTCCATTCCATTAATACCGCCATCAATCAAAACAGAATGGTTAAGGCAGATTTCCGGCGCTCGATATGAAAGACCTTCAGCCACTTGAAAGAAAACATCCAGGGTATAGGGCATCCCGGTAGCCGTGGTGCCTTTTGAATTTCGGTGTTCAAAAAGCTGGTGCTCATGTTGCGCCCAAAGCGTTTTGACATGATCCGCGTTTAAATAGCCCAATTTGACGGGTTGTATCTCCCTGGTGTTTTCCTTCATGGAACATAGAAGACGTGTCACCATGGCGCTGTCAATGTCATTGTCGCGCTTAAACTGGACAATCCCATCACGGCTATTGATCCCGATGGAATCACAAATCAATTTTTGTTTCGGTGGTGCCTTAAGTCCTTCAAACTGCTTCAAGAAATCGTTTACTTTCATTTTTGGATTTTCATTAATTGAACTTGAAACCAGACTGATAAACTTGTCTGGGTTGTACCAGCGGCAAACCAAAGACATGTCACTTGTCCACTTGGTTTGCTTGCCAGCCCTCGGATAAATGCGGGTTTCACCGTCGAAGCTCAAAGTCAAGTTTGCATGGGGGTTGCAACATGAAAACCGTTTCATTAAATCCAGACAATTAAGTTTTGTAGAAATACGCGGTTTTATATATTCAGTTGAGCATGCTAAATTGAAACCATGGATTTTTATAAAAGTCCCTTTTTCTATAAATTCGGATTCTGAAATCGTGGTTGTTATCTCAGGGCTTTGTGCTATCCGATTGAGAGAAACATGGATATCGTACCGGGTCCCGTTGCTGTGGATTTCAACATCTGCATAGTCACCGTTGACGACAAAGGGGCAGGCATAAACACACATCAGGGCGTTTCCCTGCTGCCCACGACTGGGAGAAACATAACAGAACTTGTTTGATACTTTGACACCATAATCAATGGATTTCTCGATAACATGGGCAGGGATACCCGGCCCGTTGTCCATTACAGAAAGGCTGTCCTCATCAATGGTGACCGTGATATCTGGATTCACACCGGCGCTTTCTGCTCCATCCAGGGCGTTATCAATGAGTTCTTTCACAAGGGTGATGCCCCACTTATCCCTGGTGGTGCCCATCTGTTTTACAAGCTCTGCTGCTGTGAAGTATTTCATTGATCTGCTGGTTGTAAAATGCTGTCTGGCTGTTACTGTTGCCATTTAATAAAATCCTTGTTAACTTTGAATTGTCTGAAATGCCTTCCAGGGTTGCAGCCCTTTATGGAAGGCCATTCGATTTGGCCCGGCATCGGCCCAACCTTTGCCGGGTTTCTCATTATTCCCAATGCCGGATAATCCAGTCACCTACCCACCAAATCAATCCGCTTGCCGTCATGACTGCCAAAAGTTCAAATGTTGTCATTTTTTAACCCTCCTGTACTTCAGTTATAGCGGGGTATCCATGAAGGGTTCCCCCATCTTCAAGGTGGTCACCGTCGTAATCCTCCAGCTCATCAATCCCGGAAAGCTGATCCACCTCGGATTCACAGAAGGGACATGATACCCGAACGGTCATATGTAATGGGATCATGCCGTCCTGTTCCCGATGGCTGACATAAACCTTCAGGGGGTTGCCGCAAAGTTCGCAATTTTCGCCGGTAATTTCTGTGATTGCCTTTTTGATCTGTTCGCTTGTCATTGTCTTTTCTTCTCCATAAAATTTCTGTGATTTTTTAACCTTGCTGAATGTTGTAATTCACTCCAAATTCATCAGCTCGGTTAAGGTGTGTGAACCACCCACCTAAGGGGTGGTCACCTAACACTATAAAGGGGGGTGACCATGAGACCACCCCGCCTTTACTGGCTCTAAAGGTGGTCACTTGGTACCCTGCAGGGTGACCACCTCCTTGATTTTTTAAACAACTGTTATCATTATGTTTTTGATGGTCACTTGCAAAGGGTGACCACCAAGTGACCACCAGCGACCACCTCAAGGGTGACCACCTCATGTGACCACCCTATTTGATACATCTGGCAACGAATATTTATAAACCTGTTTTCCCTTCTCAAGCATTGAAAAGCGGTCAATGAATTTATGGTCAACTGCTGCCCGAATATGTTTTTTTGCTGCAGTATGACCGATGCCGGCAAGCTCTTGATAGACCTTTGATAGTTCGTTTGTGCTGGTGGCCATACCTCCCAGATCGGTTAAAGCCTGTTTGACCATTACCCCCTGTTCCGCTCTTTCCGGGGTGAGATTTTCCTCTATGGGTTTGAAAGTCTGGTCCGGCATCATTCGGAGAGTGAAGGATTCAAACATTTGAAAGTTGTTGCACTTCTCATGTCTGACATGGATGCAGGGGATTTTAGCCTGTCTGGATAGTCCATCACCGATCAATCTCGTTTGAGCAACAAAGGTACGATTCAATTCTATAAGGTTCCGGGTCCAGTCCCGAATAGCAGAACTTCCCCGATATCCGCCGCCATCTTTTTTATTATGATGAATTACAATGGGGGTGACCTTGCACATCTGCGAAACCTCGGTGATGCCATCAAGATTTTTCCGCATCTCTGCAGCTGCATTTTCATCACATGAGATAAAAGATATCAGGGGGTCAATCCATATCAGGTCAAGCTTGCTTCCCTGGTAATCCTCGATGCTATGAACCAGATCAACAACCCATTGCCGGAACTTAGGATCATCAAAGGATTTTCCACATGTCAGTACGTCCCCGTGAATAATCGGTGCATACAGACGTTTCAGGGCATCCCTTGCTTCTGGATTATTGCCCACCATATTGTTTAGCCTGGAATTGATCTGAATCTTTGAGTTTTCAGAATTCAAGAATAAGGATGTTCGGGGTTTTGGGACTGCAAATTGATCAAAAATAAGATCTCTCGACATTGCCAGAAAATGAGCGATATGAAAGGCAATGGTGCTTTTGCCTATACCGCCGTCACCGGTAATAATAACTTGGTCACCTTCTGCTATGAGACCATCAATAATGAATTCCTGTCTCATCGGTTCTTGGCAGATATCAAAACAGCTTGTGAACGATATCATAAGCCTTCGGGGTTCCGGGGTCGTGGGCTGCTGGTTAATTGTCGTCTCCTGCTGGCGCATGTACTGCCGTTGATTGAACTTATTAATGGTGACGACATCACCCTTCACCGGGTCTTGTATCGTGTACTGTTCGCCCATCGCCCGTACCGCTGCATCAAAATCACCGCCATATTGATAATGAACAATCAAATCAAAGGAATCCCCCCAGGTACCCCCGTTTGGTGCTGGCTGGCCTATCTGGGAATCACTGTCATGGTGGGATAGCCACTTGCCATTCTGGACGGTAACCCCTGGCGTTCCGCTTTCGCTATTCGGTGACAACCATTTGTTGTGGCCCTTCTGAACATATCCGAACATGGAAAGGGCAGTTTCTACCGGGTAGGCTTCCCGGGTTGCTGTTATCGGGTCATGCTGTCCGGTGTTAATGCGCTCCTGCACTCGTTGCCGTGCCTGTTCTGCCCTGCGCCTGATCTCCATTTCAAGTTCATAGCGCTTCTGTCGCTCCTGGCTGATCTCCTGCGCCCATTCGATATAATCAAAGGGCTTTGTCTCACTATTGGATGTGGCAATCATAGAAGGCCCCCCGGTTCGGCAGGTAGAAGAGTTGCCCAGGTCGTTCCGTTGCCCTGTCGGGCTCGATCCCTGCAGCCTGTAATTTATCGTTGAATATTTGGGCGTACATCGAATAGTCGCGCCCAGGAATAGGGACTGATAAGGGGACAATAATTCTGGATTTATTGTTTTCTGGGGTGGCTGATTTTGTCGAATATATGTAATGTGCCGTTCCTGGTGGGAAAATGGCTGATATAGCGGTGGATATCCCCAGACTGGTTAGGGGTCCCACATGATCCAGATCGGCCACCAAAGCATGAAATTTGCCGTGCTGACGCTGAAAATCGTGGTTACGAGCAAGTTCTCCGCCGGTGCTGCTGGGAATAATCCATGGGGCTTCTGACTTCGGAACGTCCAACGGATTTTTAACCATGCTGTTCAGCACATCCAGAGCAAACCGTAGATAAGGTGCTGGATTTTTCGCTGTGTGGCTTTCGCTGTGGTACGCTCCGTTTCCAGATACCACTTGAATTGACGAAACATCTTGATTTTTAATGGGAAAATTGCTATCTTTCAATTATCCTCTCCTTGCCCGTTGCCCGTTGCCCGTTGCCCGTTGCCCGTTGCCCTGTCCCGGCGCGGGCATCCTACTTTTCTAAGCCCATGATTCATCGCGTTCAGCGATTCTATCTTCTGTCCATTCTTCAATTTCTGCTTCGAGCCATCCGCTCGTTCTTGGTCCCAGTTTGACAGGTGCAGGAAAGGCTCCCTTGCGGATCATCAAATAGATTGTGGATTTTGAAAGGCCGGTTTTTGCCTTAACGGCAGGCAATCTTAGAAATTTTTTTCCCATCATTCTCACCTATATATTTAGGGTTATCCTGTGCGGTTTTCCGCGTGAGTTCATGATGGGATTATAGGGGGTGTGGAGGACTTAAAAATATGCCAATAAAAAGTTTCTTTTTGGGGTGTATTTGATGAAGGAGGGGAGGAGTTGTAAAATTTGGGGATTTGTGGTGGGTTAAAAATCAGTATCGTTTTTGTTGTATGATGGGACAACGCCCTTCATGATTTTTCGGAAATCTTTTGCAAAGTTGGGGGCCTTTTTATCTACATCTTGATAAATTTCTAATCTGTAATTCTGAAGGTTTCTTTTGGTTCGTTCAATGGAAGTAAAACCATATTTGTTCATAATTTCTTCTACAGCTTTTTTTCGAGACAAGCCTTGTTTTCTTATGAGGGACACATATTCATGGAAAATGTTCACCCCGTTGTACGATCTACTCCGTTTGCCGGTGGAAAACCCCAATATTTCACAAATCAGAGTCTTCCTTTCATCCTTTGGCGCATTGTCCCATGCGTTCTGTGCATCTTGAAGGTCAGATTCAATGGATGTTAAACGCCTCTCATAATCATTCAGTTTTATCTTGTCTTGTTCAGTCTTTTTGACGTAGTCTTGAATTTGTTTCAGGATATTGGGGGCAACCTCGCATTCTTTTAATTCATCTATGAATGGTGGTATCTGGTACCCAGTCATGTTAAAATCAATGTCTTCAAGGCTTGGAGAGTAGAATGTTGCATACTCAATGATACTGTCACCGACGGGGTGCCTGTATGGTTCCAGGAGATTAAACATCTCTTCTCGTATTCTGTTAAAATGGTTAACAACATTTTGCCCATCAGTTTCAAAAAGAATTTGCCCTGTTAGATTTGCGTATTCGTTAACCGCCTTCCATGCGTTTGTTGAATGCGCCGCTGCGGCTTTCCGTGCTGCTGCCTTCTTATGCATTAATATTCCCTCTCAGTTTATCCAAATAGTTGGCCCACCATTGCATCATCTCTCCGCGCTCTTTAATGTATTCAGCGTGGTTGTAAGCAGCCTTAACACTATTGCCTTCCACATGAGCAAGTTGATTTTCAATAAGATGGGATGGAAAACCGTTTTCATGGAGTAGCGTGGATGCCATGGCCCGGAATCCGTGGCCTGTCATTTCTTCTTTGGTAAAACCCATTCGACGCAAAGCAGCAAGGACGGTATTTTCAGACATGGGTCTGCCGGTACTTCTAACCGAAGGAAAAACATATTTCAAATCGCCTGTGAGCGGCTGGATTTCTTCTAGAATTTGGATTGCCTGGCTGGACAATGGGATCAGGTGAGTTCTATTCTTTTTCATTTTGTGGGCGGGAATTTTCCATTCTGAAGCATCAAAATTTATTTCTGACCACTCTGCGTGGCGGAGTTCCCCGGGACGAACAAAAACCAGCGGGGCCAACTTCAAAGCACATCGGGTCACGAATTGGCCTGTGTATCCATCAATTGCTCGCAGAAGATCACCCACCTTTTCAGGGGATGTTATGGCGCTCATATTGCTTGATACCGTTGGTGCCAATGCTCCTTTCAAATCAGCCGAAGGGTCCCGGTCTGTTCTGCCGGTGGCAATGGCATACCTGAATACCTGGCCGCAAATTTGTTTGATTCTGTGAGCGGTTTCTATGGCCCCTCGATCTTCCACACGTCGAAGAGCGGTTAATAGTTCCGGGGCAGTTATGTCTTTGATAGGCTTTTTCCCGAGCCATGGGAATATATTATTCTCAAGGCGACTCAGGATTGTTCTTGCATGACCGGGCTTCCACGCTTGTTTGTTTTTGAGGTACCACTCCATGCCCACATTCTGGAAGCTGTTTGTTAACCCATCTTCCAAATTCAGCTTTGCCTCTTTTTTATATTGCATTGGGTCTATGCCTTGATCTAAGAGTGATCGGGCATCAATGCATCGTTGACGAGCTTGCTTCAGCGTGATATTTGGGTAAACTCCAAACGCAATGGTTTTCCTCTTACCTTGGAAGCGGTAATCCATTCGGAAATATTTTCCAGTTTTGTTGACCAACAGGTACATTCCGTTGGCATCTGAAATTTTATGTTGTTTTTTTTGGGGTTTTACGTTGCGGATGGCGGTGTCTGTAAGTGGCATGACGGTACCTCTTTTGCGGTATGTGGATTATACCGTCATAAATACCGCCATATACCGTCGGATGTCAAGGGATTTTGTGGGACTGTATAGGAACTAAAAAACCCCTAACAACTTGTAGTCATTAGGGGTTTTAGTCTTCTGGGGACTCTTTGGGAAGAGTATATGGTGGAGGCGGCGGGAATTGAACCCGCGTCCGAAAATAGTCAGCAGTGGCTTCTACATGCTTATCCTGATCTTTAAATTTAACCGGTGGGTCTCCTTCAGGAGGGATACCCTGCGGCATAGTCTGAAAAGTTTAACCGGACAAGGGCCAGACACCCTTATGCGGCGGTCCCACATAGTCGACGTCCATTATCGAAACCTGCGGGAGGGATCTCGACTGAACGGAAGCTGCCTTTAAGCAGCTACAGCGTAATTATAATCGTCTGCGATTACTTTTTTTTCCGCCTATTTTACGAGTTGGCAGAACGCTCGGCATGCAACCAAAAGCCTCGTGATTTCCGTCGAAGCCTTTACGCCCCCAAATTTTAAAAGATCATTGTTATCTCTGCCGGTCATTAAATTATCAACAGATCCTGCGGCATCAATAACTGACACCAATATAAACCCTTTTACAATGGAAGTCAATGTCTGGCCAATGAATATGTTGTGCCGGACGTTCAGATCCTTATTGGTTGTGCGTGGGCTTGTTCTCAACATCTGGGGGGGGGCATAACATGGGGCTGACCCCACCCCATCGGCGGTCCAATGAGCTCAGGACAGCCCCATGGCAATTTCAAGTTTCTCAATTTCCATGATCAACTGTTTCTTTTCCTCTGAGGTTAGATCTGCTGTGGCAAGTCTTCGTTGAAGGCCTGCCAGGATCATTTCCTGTCTGTATTCATTGCAGGTATATTTCCCGGAAGCATTTTTCGGGGGGGCAGAATATGTCATGGTGATGGATTTTGACTCCTTTAAAGGTTATTATTTAAACTCGATGTTCAAGTTTTTATTGGCCGATTGTGGGAAGACGGGGTCAGGCTTGCGTTATTAGTACTGTTCACCAAAGTCCGTGCGAACCCAAAATACAATGAATAATGCCCATAACGCAAGCCTGATCCCTCCTGAAGAAACTTGTACTTAGAGTTAAATGTCCATAGGATGCTATGAGCACCCCCGGGTGTTGTTGATGAAGCCCACTGTTTCCACCCCTTTTTCCAGGAGAAAGCCATGGGAGCCGGTCAGGAAAAAATAGATGCCCTCAATGCCAGAATTATTGATCTTGGAATTCGAAAAGAAGATATAGAGGAGCGGTTCATTAAATCTTCCGGACGTGGGGGCCAGAAAGTGAATAAAACCAGCTCAGCTGTTTTCTTGCGGCATCTTCCCACGGGCATAAGTGTGAAGTGTGGAAAAGCCAGATCCCAGGTTCTGAATCGTTTTCTTGCATTGAGACGTCTGGTGGATGCCGTTGAAAAACATCAGGCCGGAACCCCCGCTGCCGAAGATATCCGACGGTCAAGAATCAGAAAGCAGAAAAAAAAGAGCCGGAAACGCAGTAAAAATAAATACGGGGGGCAGATTTTGTGATCCCCATTTCCGGCTAAAAAGCCCCCAGCTGACACGGTTTAATTTTGATCCCCATTTTTTCACATGCCGAAGAGACATGGGACCTTCTCATATTGAGATTTTTTGCAATATCCCAGCATTCAAGGCAGCTGAGACGATTGTCTTTTGCCTGTTGAACAATGGCCTCCTCTAATTGAGGAGAAATGCTGACATGCTGATCAAGATTTTTCCGGGTTCCCTGTTTTTCCCGCTCATAGCCGAACAGGCCCAGGATACACCGGGTTAACCGGATTTCAAGGAGGTCCGCCTGGACACCCACCACCGACGGGGAAAGCTTAAATGATGTGGCAATGGCATGAACGGCGGCACAGGAGATGCGGCCTGCCACGGCTTTTTCTTTAAGGGCCGTCACAATTTCCGGGGACAGGGTCTGTTGTGTATGTTTCAATGCGTAGTGAGCTGCGCTGTTTTGCTTCATGGAGTTAATATCCTTATATTCTGCGTACCGATGGGTGCGGTTCCAGTTAAATTTGCTGGTGGTTTTAATTTCCCGTGCCAGGTGGATGCAATATAATGAAAACAGGCGGTCATGATTCCCGTCTGATTCTGTGTGCCCACCAAATTCTGATGAGTGGCCGATGTTATGCGCATGTCAGTTTATTTTTTTGACACAGTTCTTTTCTTGGTATATAAAGCGGTTACTGGTGTTTCATTTTCGCAATCATAAAAGATTGAGAATAATCGCATATGATAGTTTAATTTTCAATTTTTTAAAAGGATAAACGCATGACTTTGACGGGAAAAATTGCCTGTGAGAATTTTCACATGATATACATTGCCTCCTGTGGTGAGGGGATCAATGCCTATCATCTTGCCCAGAGTGCCCTAGTTCAGTTCCCGGAAAACGATATCACCGTGGTCAAGGCCCCCCAGATTCGTTCCAGATCCCAGGTGGATGACCTGGTGCAAAAGGCCACCAATACGGAAAGCATGATTGTCCACACCATGGTCAACACTGAACTGAGAAAATACATGACCCGCAAAGGGCTGGAAAAGGGGGTTGTGACCATTGATCTCATGGGGCCGGTGCTGTCGCGTATCAGCAGTTTCCTGGACAGCGATCCCATTGAAAAACCAGGTCTTTACAGGGAAATTCATAAAGTGGACCTGGACCAGGTATCGGCCATAGAATTTGCCCTGGCCCACGACGATGGGGTGAATCCAGAACAGCTTGACAAGGCGGAAATTATACTGGTGGGGCTTTCCCGGGCTGGTAAAACGCCCCTGTCCATGTATCTTGCAGTGCTTGGCTGGAAAACCGCCAATGTTCCACTGGTTGTGGGGGTCCCCATGCCCGGGATATTAAAAGAGATTGACCGCCGGCGGATCATTGCCCTGAACATTAATGTGGAGCAACTCATCGCCCACCGGAGAATGCGACAGGAGACCCTGGGAACCCGGGATATGTATGCCTATGTTTCCCGGGAGGACATTGAACGAGAAATTAATGATGCACGCAGGCATTACATCACCCATGGGTACTCCATGGTGGATGTGAGCAATAAACCCATTGAAAACAGTGCGGAGGAGATCATTGAGATGATCACCCGGAGGTTTAAAGCCCAGGCCCATAAAAGATAGTATATTGTGACCAAATTCTGATGGGTTATGAACGGTTTGATTTGATTGAATGATAAAATTAAGGCAATAATACAGATGAAATATGACGCAATAAAACAGATGCTCAAGGAAAACTCCCGTCGATGGCTGGTAACCGGCGCCGCTGGTTTTATCGGTTCCAACCTGGTGGAAGCTCTGCTGGGGTTGGGGCAGGAAGTCACCGGCCTTGATAATTTTTCCACGGGATTTCAGCATAATCTGGACCAGGTAAAGACCGCTGTTGGCCCGGACAAGTGGCAGCGATTTTCCTTCATTGAAGGGGACATAAGGGAGATGGGTACCTGTGCCACCGCCTGTTCCGGACAGGATCTGGTGCTTCACCAGGCGGCCCTTGGCTCGGTGCCTCGATCGGTGGCTGACCCTTTACTTACCCATGCCAATAACATCACAGGCCATCTTAATATGCTGGTGGCCGCCCGGGATGCCGGGGTAAAACGCTTTGTCTATGCCGCGTCCAGTTCCACCTATGGGGATCATCCAGGGCTTCCCAAAAAAGAGGAAACCATTGGCAGGCCCTTGTCACCCTATGCGGTCACCAAATACGTTAATGAACTCTATGCCGATGTGTTTAAACGTACCTATGGGCTTGACACGGTGGGACTTCGTTATTTTAATGTGTTCGGTCGAAGACAGGATCCCCACGGGGCCTATGCTGCGGTGATTCCCCTGTGGTTTTCCGCCTTGATCAAAGGCAGCACCGTTTACATCAACGGGGACGGAGAGACCAGTCGGGATTTTTGCTACATTGATAATTGTGTCCAGGCCAATATCCTGGCGGCCATGGCTCCTGAAGGCGAGGGTGTCAACCGGGTGTATAATGTTGCCTTTGGTCAGCGTACTACCTTGAACGGCTTATTTGACCTTATCCGGGAACGGGTGGGAATCAAAATTCCCACGGCCCTTTGTGCCACCCCGGTTTTTCGGGATTTCCGGGCCGGGGATGTTCGCCATTCCCTGGCAGATATATCCAGTGCAGAAAAATATCTGGGCTATTGCCCGCAGTTTTCTGTTACCCGGGGACTTGATGAGGCATCCGCTTGGTACATGGATAATCTTGCTACATACGAGGGGTAAAAAAATGGGAATGTGCCCCCAAAAAAAGGCCTTCACAAATTAGAGCGATTGGGGTTAATTGTGGCGCAATTATAAGCGTTTATGCGTAAAAAGTTACAAGTCATAAAACAGAATCGTGATGATCCGAAAATATATGGAGACCGCCTGTTTGAACGAAAAGGTGCACGTACATCAAGTACCCCGGCACCAATTAACCCGCACCCAGTACCCATTAAACGTTTTCTCAAATAAAAAATAAGGAATACATAGTGAATATAACCATAGTAGGCACCGGATATGTGGGCCTTGTCACCGGGGCCTGTTTTTCCGAAATGGGCAGCACCGTCACCTGTGTGGATGTGGATGAAAAAAAGATTGAAAATCTTAAAAAAGGTATATTACCCATTTACGAGCCGGGACTGGAAAGCCTGGTCATTGAAAATCACAGAGAGGGTCTGCTTGAATTTACCACCTCCCTTGAAGATGCGGCAAAGGACTGCGATATTTTTTTTATTGCCGTTGGCACCCCCCCGGACGAAGATGGTTCTGCGGATTTGAAATATGTACTACAGGTGGCAGAAGACATTGGTCGGGTGATTAACAGATACAGCGTGATTGTGGATAAATCAACGGTACCCGTGGGAACTGCGGACAAGGTGAAAAAAGAAATTCAGAAAGTCCTGGACCTGCGGGGCAGTGATCTTGAATTTGATGTGGTGAGTAACCCTGAATTTTTAAAAGAGGGGGCCGCAGTAAGTGATTTTTTAAGCCCGGATCGTATCATCATCGGGTGTGACAGTCCCCGGGCCATCACCCTCATGAAGCGCCTTTATGCACCCTTTTCCCGAAACCGGGACAAGCTTATCACCATGCAGGTCCGGGATGCTGAAATGACCAAATATGCAGCCAATTCCATGCTGGCCACCAAGATATCGTTCATGAATGAGATGGCCACTCTGTGCGAACGGCTGGGGGTGGATGTGGAAAATGTCCGCAGAGGTATCGGCTCGGACCAACGCATCGGGTATTCTTTTATTTACCCCGGGTGCGGTTATGGGGGCTCTTGTTTCCCCAAGGATGTGACGGCCTTGATCCGCACCAGCCGGGATGCAGGCATTGAGCCCCACGTGCTGGCATCGGTGGCCCACAGAAACAGCCTGCAGAAGGAAATGCTGGGGGAAAAAATCAAGGCCCGGTTCGGGCATGATCTCACAGGAAAAAAATTTTGTGTGTGGGGGCTGGCCTTTAAGCCCGGCACAGATGACATGAGAGAAGCACCAGCCATTGTGCTCATTCATCAGTTACTGGCCGCTGGTGCAACGGTACAGGCCTATGATCCCGTGGCCATGGACCAGGCCCGCCTGGCATTTCCGGCAGCGTTTTTTAAAGACAACAGCCTGCGTTTGTCTGACACATCCTATGATGCATTGAATGATACGGACGCACTGGTGTTGGTGACGGAATGGAAGGCCTTTCGGCAACCATCATTCCAGGCCATGACAGAGGTGATGCGCCAACCGGTTATTTTTGATGGCAGGAATCTGTATGATCCTGTGGAGGTAGCGGAGCATGGGTTTGAATATCATGGTATCGGCAGGGAGTTGGCCGGAAAGTTATCAGGGGAATAAACGGCTGACATGAAATATTTTCCCATCAGAATTGTTGCCTTGTGTATTTTATTGACACCGGTGTTTTATACCGGCACCATTTCCCTTATTGAGAGAAGTTGTGTGGGATGGTACCAGCAGAAAATTGAGAACTGCATAGGTGAAGACACCCAGATGCTCATCAACGGTGCCATGGGTGTTAGTGAATCCATTGAAAAAAACATCAACCTTTTTCTTCAATCCGATGTGTGGGTAAAGCGATTCGGGCTCCAGCTGGATATCCTTGTGTTTGCCAATGAAGGGGATATCTTATATCCTTTTTTTCCGGAAATAACCTCCGAGGGCATGGATATAATTAATGACAAGGTATTTCTTGGCATTGCCCGGCATAACTATACCATTTTAAAGCAGGGGCTCACCGTCAAGGTTAATCCGCGATTGCACCATGGCACTTTGGGTGCCAATCTTATTCTGGCAGTTTATATGAGCATTGCCATGGGGATTTTCGGGATTTATTATCGCAGGGGCATGGGAAAATCCATACAGGAAAATCGGGAAAAGAAGAAACGATTTGCTGCACTGCTGGTGGATGAAAAAGCCCATAAAAAAAGTCTTGTTATTTTAAAGAAAGAGCGTGCCCGTCTGCTGCAGAAAATGAAGGATTTGAGGGAAAGCCATCAGGATGCCCAGAAACGGGCCAGCATAACCGAAGAAGAAATGTTTGACGAGATTGTGTCCCTGGAAAACCGGCTTGCCGAAAATGTGGAGCTGCAGAAGGACAAAACCTACGAGATAGAACTTTTGAAGGACAAGCTTAAAAAGTATGAGCAGAAAAAAGGCGGGCAGAAGAAACAAAAAGGGCTTAATTTTACAGCCAAGCGTTTTGCCGTGCTTTATAAAAACATTGACATGAATCGTCGGGCCATGACCGGACTGCTGGATCTAAGTGATGATCTCCAGATCAAGGCCGAAGAGGTGGTGCACCAGCTCAATGAAAATCCGGATAATGTGGTGGTAAAACGAAAGGTGTTTGCCGGAAAAAAACACAAGGCCGCCTCCTTTGAGGTGTTGTTTTCTTATAACGGCAGGCTTTATTTCCGTCAGGCGGAAGATCATCGTATTGAGATTCTGGTCATCGGTACCAAAAATTCCCAGGACAAGGACATGGAATTTCTTCATCGCAATTGATATTGTGCGTTTTTCATTCACCGGTTGACCCTTTTTTAAAGTGTTCCATTTGGGTTTGCCAGCAACATGGGGCAGAAATAGATTCTGCCCCAGTGTTCTTAATTTTTATTTTCAGATGTCAAAAAGGCCTGGATCATCCCCACTTGATGGCCGCCTGGGCCGCCGCCAGTCGGGCCACGGGGACCCGGTATGGTGAACAGCTCACATAGGTAAGCCCGGCCCTGTGACAGAATTCCACCGAAGCCGGATCACCACCGTGCTCACCGCAGATACCAAGTTTAATGTCCGGCCGCACGGATCGTCCCTTTTCAACGGAGATTTCAATGAGGCTGCCCACCGCTTCCTGGTCCAGGGTTTCAAAGGGGTCAGCATCCAGAATGGCGTTGTCTATGTAGTCGTTCATGAAAGACCCGATGTCATCTCTGCTGAACCCGAAGGTCATTTGGGTAAGGTCGTTGGTGCCAAAGGAGAAAAACTCGGCATGCTCGGCCATTTTGTGGGACATCAGGGCCGCCCGGGGAATCTCGATCATGGTGCCGAATTGATGATCAATGGCATCCAGTTTATATTTTTCCAGCACCTGTTTTTGGGTGGCAAGTGCCAGTTTTTTTGTGAAGCTCAGCTCTTTTTCGTTGCATGTCACCGGTACCATGATCTCGGGAACAGGTTTTTTCCCCTCTTGGATCAGTTCTGCGGCAGCTTCCAGGATGGCGCGGATCTGCATGACACTGATTTCCGGAAAAGTGATGCCAAGCCGCACCCCCCGGTGCCCCATCATGGGGTTGGTCTCAATGAGTTCTTCACTTCTTTTGATGAGTTCTTCAAGGTCAATGCCTATCTCCCGGGCCAGGGCTTCCTGCTGTTGTCTTTTCTGGGGTACAAATTCATGTAAGGGGGGATCCAGCAGCCGGAAGGTTACGGGTTTGCCGTCCATTACAAGCAGGGTGGCCTTTATCTCTTCTTTGATAAAGGGGAACAGTTCGTCAAGGGCGCTTTCCCGTTCATGCAGGGATTTACTTAAGATCATTTTGCGAAGCAGAAAAAGAGGTCTGTCCGAATTGGGTCCGTAAAACATGTGCTCGGTTCTGAAAAGGCCGATGCCTTCGGCACCGAATTCCAGGGCCAGGGCCGCATCCTTCGGGGTTTCCGCATTGGTTCGCACCTTCAGTTTACGGTATCTGTCCGCGGCTGCCATGAATTTTATGAATTTGGGGTTGGCCGTGGCATCCTTCATGGGGATGGCCCCTTTATATACTAGCCCTCTGCTGCCGTTCAGGGTAAGCACATCCCCCTCCTTAAAGGTATTTATGCCCACCTTCATGGTACGGTTTGCAGAATCGATGTGTACGCCTCCAGCACCCACAATGCAACATTTTCCCCATCCCCTGGCCACCAGGGCTGCATGGCTTGTCATGCCCCCCCGGGCAGTTAAGATACCCCGGGCCGCCCGCATGCCTTCAATGTCTTCGGGGTTTGTCTCTTCCCGGACCAGGATAACTTTTTTACCTTTTTTCTGCCACAGCACGGCATCTTCCGAAGAAAACACAATCTGTCCCACAGCTCCCCCGGGTCCTGCGGGAAGCCCCTGGACCACCACCGGTGCGGTTTTCTCCGCTTCGGGATCCACCACGGGGTGGAGCATTTCATCTAATTGTCTGGGATAAAGCCGTGTGATCATGGTGGGCTCATCGATCATGCCCTCTTCAAACATGTCCATGGCCATGTTCAATGCTGCGGTGCCGGTGCGTTTTCCCACCCGGCACTGGAGCATGTAAAGGGTGCCCTGCTGGATGGTGAATTCAATGTCTTGCATGTCCTGGTAATGGTGTTCCAGCCGTTCTCTTATATCACACAATTGCCGGTAGATGTCCGGCATGGCCTCTTCCAGGGAGTGCAGGTGTGCATTGTGGTCGGAACGGGTATCATTGTTCAAGGGGTTGGGGGTGCGAATGCCGGCCACGACGTCCTCTCCCTGGGCATTGGGTAGCCATTCTCCGTAAAATTTGTTACTTCCTGTGGCCGGATCCCGGGTGAAGGCCACACCGGTGGCGGATTTGTCCCCCATGTTGCCAAATACCATGCTCTGGATGTTCACCGCCGTGCCCCAGCTGTCCGGAATATGTTCGATGCGACGGTAGGAGACGGCCCGTTTGCCGTTCCAGCTTTTAAAGACGGCAGAGATGGAGCCCATGAGTTGCTCCATGGGATCATCGGGAAAGGCTTTGCCCAGCTTGTCTTTGATTTTTTCTTTGAATTTTTTGCAAAGGGCCTTCATTTCATCGGTGGTGATTTCAGTATCCGTGTCATAGGCCTGGTCATTTTTAAGGTCGTTTAAAAGCATCTCCAAGTGCAGGCGGATGCCCATACCGTCGGCGGGCTCCATGCCTTCGGCCTTTTCCATGACCACGTCGGAATACATCATGATCAGCCGCCGGTAGGCGTCGTAGACAAACCATTCGTTGCCCGTCTGCCGGATCATCCCCGGAATGGTGGCCGGGCACAGTCCCACGTTCAGCACCGTTTCCATCATGCCGGGCATGGAGCTTCGGGCTCCGGATCGGCTGGATACCAGAAGGGGATTGTCCGGATCTCCAAAGGTCATGCCCATGGCCGCTTCCATGGTGGCCATGGCCTCCTTGAGTTCCTGGTGTAGAGAATCCGGCAGTTTTTCTCCGGCGTTGAAATAGTCGGTGCAGCATTGGGTTGAAATGGTAAATCCTGCGGGTACAGGTAAGTTTAATCGTGCCATTTCAGCAAGATTTGCACCCTTACCCCCCAGAAGATTTTTCTGTGAGGCATCTCCTTCTGCGGTGCCATTACCAAATTGATAAATATATTTTTTCATGTCTCTCCTATGTCAAGTCTATTGTCTGCATTCTAAATCTAAAAAGTTTTGATCAAAATTTGAAGCTTAACAACAAAAGGGGGAGACAAGTCAAGCTTAATATTTGTTTGGACAGGTAATAACGGCAGTTGTGTATATAAAAATTATGGTGTTGTTTTCATGTTTTGTGATATATACATTTGCTATGATAAGCATTGAATCCATATCCAAAAGTTTTGGCGGTCAGGTGTTGTTCAACAACGCTGGTCTGCAGATTAACCCTGGAGAAAAAGTGGGGCTGGTGGGGCGTAACGGCCACGGAAAGACCACGCTGTTAAAGATGCTCACCCACGGAGAAACCCCTGATGCCGGGCAGATCCAGATCCCGGGTGACTATCGACTGGGGTATCTCACCCAGCACATTGCCTTTACCGGTAAGACCGTTCTTAAAGAATGCATGGAGGGACTGCCCCCCCATGAAAAAGACCACAGTTGGAAGGCGGAGAAAATCCTGGCAGGACTTGGCTTTTCCGATGAAGACATGCAAAAGGACCCGGGATCTTTTTCCGGGGGATTCCAGGTTCGTCTGACCCTTGCCCGGGTGCTGGTGTCAGATCCCGATCTTCTGGTGCTTGATGAGCCCACCAACTATCTGGACATCACCTCCATTCGTTGGCTGACCTCTTTTTTAAAGGTGTGGCCCCGGGAAATTCTTCTGGTAACCCATGACCGCGGGTTCATGGACGGTGTTGTCACCCACATAGCCGGTATTAACCGGGGAGTTATCCGAAAAATCCAGGGAAATACGCAAAAATACTATGAACAGATCGCCCAGGATGAAGAGATCTATGAAAAAACCCGGGTGAACGAAGAGAAACGTAAAAAAGAGATGGAACTCTTTATCACGCGTTTTAGGGCCAAGGCCCGGCTAGCCGGTATGGTGCAGTCCCGCATCAAAGCTCTGGCACGCATGGAAAACAAAGCCGGTCTTAAAAAGATTGAGTCTCTGTCCTTTTCTTTCCGGGACCAGCCCTTTGCCGGAAAACAGCTCCTGATGGGGGAAAATCTTTCCTTTTTTTATGATCCATTGATTCCTTTGATAAAAAACCTCACCTTGACGGTGCAACCCGGGGATCGCATTGCCATTGTGGGTAAAAACGGCAGGGGTAAAACCACCCTGCTGAAACTGTTTGCACAGATGCTTACACCCGTTGCCGGAACGGTGAAGTACAATCCCGGGGTGGAGATGGGTTATTTTGAGCAGACCAATGTACAGTCCTTAAACCTCAGTGCCACGGTGGAGGAGGAGATGCTCTATGCCCATGAAGATCTGGATCGTCAACAGGCCAGAAATATCTGCGGGGCCATGATGTTCCAGGGCGATGATGCATTGAAACAAATCGGGGTCTTGTCCGGCGGGGAAAAAAGCCGGGTGATGCTGGGCAAGCTTCTGGCAAGGCCCCTGAATTTGCTGCTTCTGGATGAGCCCACCAACCATCTGGACATGGAAACCTGTGATTCTCTGGTCATGGCCCTTGATAATTTCAGCGGTGCCGTGGTGCTGGTAACCCATAACGAAATGTTTCTTCATTCTCTGGCCAACCGTTTGATTGTATTTAAAAATAATAACATTGATATCTTTGAGGGGACATACCGGGAATTCCTGGAAAAAGAAGGCTGGGAAGAAGAAAAAAATGCTGTGACGGAAAAAACAGACAATGAAGCGGATGGTCCATCGGATGGGGGCAGGCAGATGTCCAAAAAAATGCTTCGCAAGCTCAGGTCCGAGATTGTTTCCAGAAGATCAACAGCTCTGGGGGGGCTTGAAAAACGCATTGCCATCACAGAGCAGACCATTGAAACCCGTGAGGCACAGTTGACGGACCTTCATGCACAAATGCAGACAGCAGCGGAAAATCAGGATGGAAAGCACATTGAGTCCCTTTCCCGCAGCATTGCAAACTGCCAGAAAGACATTGATGACCTTTTTTCACAGCTGGAACAGGACATGGACGAACTGGACGACAAGGGCCGGGTGTTTGAAGAAGAACTTGCACAAATTGATGGGAGGTAATATCCGTTGGATAAACGAAATATACAGATGATATGGGGTGCCATGCTGGTGATGGCAGGCCTTGGTGTGTTTTATCGAATTCCCCAAGTAATGCCACGTATCCAGGATATGGAAGCCTTTGTCAATGCTGTTTCCATCATTCGATTTTGTTTTTATTTTCTCGGGGTTCTGCTGGTGTATGGCGGGGGCAGAAAACTGTATGAAAATTATAAAAAAAAATAGGGATGAATGCCCATGGTCAACGCGATTCAGTCAAAAAAAACAAGTGGAAGGACCCGCCTGAAATCCACCATCAAGGACCAATCCGGTGCTGGCAGGATTCGCATTGGTGAGATCCTTTCCAAAGAAGGGCAGATAACCAGCCTGCAGTTCCAGGCAGCCCAGAATCAGCAGAAAAAAAGCGGGGGGCGGCTTAGCAGTATTTTGTTGCGCATGGGACATATTGATCCTGAGACCATAATTAATGTCCTTGGCAGAATGTACAATTACCAGGTGGTCCGCATTGGTGAAATGAAGCCCAACAAGAAGGCCCTGGAAATGCTCCCCTTTGAGAAAGCCCGGGAATATATGGTCTTTCCTCTGAGTTTCACCGAAGACAGTTTTTCCATCACCATGACTGAGCCCACGGATACCAGTGCCGTGGAGGCTCTCCAGGAAATGCTGGGACGCTCGCTTAAAGTCATGGTTTCAACGGAAAACGATATCATTGAGGCCTACCGCGATTTTTATAAAATCAGTGAAGAGGTGTACAAGGAATTCCTCCATTTTGAGGAAGAGGTCGACGATGAACCGGTGACTTCGGTGGAGGATTTTGGTTCCCTGGTGTCCGAAGCCGCCGAGGAACTTGAGGTTCAGCCCACCGATGATCAGAACTACGATGAGTTCATGGCCTCCGATGCCCCCATCATCAAGCTTGTGAACGGTATTTTGATTAAAGCCATCAATGACGGGGTCAGTGATATTCACATTGAACCCTTTGAAAAATCCCTGCAGGTGAGATATCGCATGGATGGGTCTTTGTACAAGGCCATGAATTTACCCCTGTCCATTAAAAACGCCGTTATCTCCCGATTGAAGATTCTGTCGGAACTCGACATTGCCGAGCGGCGAATTCCCCAGGATGGGCGTATTAAACTTCGGCTTGGCAGAAATAAGGCCGTTGATTTCCGGGTATCCACCCTGCCCACCCTGTTTGGTGAAAGCGTGGTCATGCGAATTCTGGACCAGAGCGCCCTGAACGTGGATCTTGCAAAACTTGGGTTTGAATCTGACACCTTTGAATCCATTCGCCGGTGCATTAACATGCCCTATGGACTGCTTCTGGTCACCGGTCCCACCGGAAGTGGTAAAACCACCACCCTGTATTCCATTTTAAACCGTCTGAACCAGGAAGATACCAAAATTCTCACAGCTGAAGATCCGGTGGAATTCAACTTCCGGGGCATCAACCAGGTGCCTGTGAAGGACAGCGTGGGCATGACCTTTGCGGCGGCCCTGAAATCCTTTTTACGCCAGGACCCTGATATTATCATGGTGGGGGAGATCCGGGACATCGGCACGGCGGAAATTGCCATCAAGGCGGCCATGACCGGACATTTGGTATTCAGTACCCTTCATACCAATGACTGCCCCTCCACCATCGGCCGACTAATTGACATAGGCATTCCCTCTTACATGCTGGCATCCTCGGTGACCATGGTACTTTCCCAGCGCCTGGCAAGGCGGTTGTGTCCGGAGTGCAAGCAGGTGGTCACCGGTCATGACCCCCAGGAACTTGAGATGCATGGATTTTCCAAGGCGGAAATCCCTACGCTTAGCATCATGGGGCCCGTGGGATGTCCCCACTGCAACGGCACCGGTTACAAGGGGCGAGTGGGACTTTACGAACTCATGGAGGTGGGAGATGAGGTATCCAAGGCCATCAACGCGGCGGTTCCCGAAGATCAACTGCGAAAGCTGGCCATCCAGGAGGGGATGACCACTCTGCGGGATGCGGGCCTTGAAAAAGTGCGCCAGGGGATGACCTCCCTGGAAGAGGTGCTCAAAAAGACCACCATTACCAAGGAGGCCCTGCCTGCTTATCTGGTGAATCCCGATGTGGAAACCTATGAAGACCGGGATGTCATCATCCGGGAAGGCAATACCGACACCGATTTTTATAAGTTGGTCCGGGGAGCTGTTTATGTGGTCAAGGGGGGTAAAAAAATTGCCGAGATTTCCGAGCCCGGGGAATATTTCGGAGAGATGGCAGCCATTACCGGAGAGGCCCGGTCGGCATCCATTTTGTCCAAGGGGCGCTCCATAATTAAACGATTCCCCGGTGACAAACTCATGGATGTCATTGAAAAATATCCCGAAGTGGCCAAACATCTTTTCACGGTGCTGGCCAACCGCCTTAATGCCACGGACCGCATATTGGTTCAGCGCCTGGGGGGCGCAAAACCCAAACCTTCCTAAATTTTCGACCTCCTTCATATGACCCGGAAAGTAGTTTGCACTTTTGTGAAAATTTGCCCTTAAAATGGTGTCATTGCGCTTTAAAGTGTAACGTCAAAATGAAGCATCAAATTATCAGCTTTGTCTCGGCGGGTGATAATACCGCTCTTTTTCACTGTAGATGCACCCGCAGTACTGCTGGCGATACATGCCAAGGGTTTTGGACGTCTCAATGCCTTCCTTCCATCCCGTCCTGAAATCTCGGTAAAAAAAGGGAATTCCCATTTTTTTTCCAATGGCTTCACCGGTCTTTCTGATGCGTTCATGGTTCTGGAATCGGCTGTAGAGCAGGGTGGATGAAAAGGCGTCAAACTTACCCTTGCGGGCCACCCGGGCCGCCGCGCTGAGGCGATCATGATAGCAAAATCTGCATCTATCCGCCTCCCGGAAGGCCACGGCCTGAATAAAGGCCTCCAATTCATAGGTATCCTGGCAGATCACCCGGAACTGTTCCTGGTTGGCATATTTTTTCAAGGTCTCCTCCCGCCGGAGACATTCGGTGTAGGGATGAATGTTGTGCCGGTAGAAGAACCCCATGACATCAACGCCTTCTTCCCGGAGCACCTTAAGGGGGAAAATGGTGCAGGGACCGCAGCACATGTGAAGTAGAATCTTCATTCCCGGCTCCCGAAAATGGCGGTACCGATTCTCACCATGGTGGAACCTTCTTCAATGGCCACCTTAAAATCGCCGCTCATACCCATGGAAAGATGTTTTAAATCTATGCCGGGGATGTTTTCCGCCCTGATGGTGGCCAAAAGGGCTGCCATGGCCTTAAAGTAAGGACGGGCACCCTCCGGGTCATCAAAAAAGGGGGGCATGCCCATGAGACCTGCGAGATGGACATGTTCAAGGCCTGCGATGTCCCGGGCCAGGGCCAGGGCCTGGGATGCAGTGGTGCCGGATTTGGATGCTTCATCTGCGATGTTGACCTGCAGAAGAATAGCCTGGCGCTTGTTTATTTTTTCGGCCTGTTTGTTTATTTCCCGGGCCAGCTTCAGAGAATCAACGGTGTGGATGAGATCAAAGTATTTCACGGCAAACCTTGCCTTGTTGGTCTGAAGATGGCCGATGAAATGCCAGGTGGCAGGGCCGGGGCCAATGGTGTCAATCTTGTCCACCGCTTCCTGGATATAATTTTCCCCCAGAAGGGTTACCCCGGCCTTGATGGCTGCTGCCACGGCGTGGCTGGATTTTCGTTTGCTCACAGCCACAAGCTCAATGGTTTCAGGATTCCTGCCGCAGGCCAGGGCCGCTGCGCGGATTTCGTTTCTGATGTGGGCCAGTCGTTGTTCAATGGATTGCATTTATTGATCAAAACTCCTTATGACATTTTCTTTAATCAAGATTTCAATGACTTCGCACACGGGCAGGCCCACCACATTGGTGTAGGAGCCGTGGATACCCCTCACCAGAAAGGTGCCAAGGCCCTGGATGGCGTAGGCGCCCGCCTTGTCAAAGGGTTCGGTGGTGGAGATATACCAGTTGATTTCCGCCGGTGTCAGTGTTTTAAATTCAACTTCGGTGGTTACGTGGCAGGTGATTACTTTTTTACCGCCGGGGCCGCACAGGGTAACCCCGGTGAACACCGTGTGGGTTCTGCCGCTCAGTTGCCCAAGCATCTGCCGGGCGTGCTCTGTGTTCAATGGTTTCTCAAGAAGGGTATTGTCCACCACCACGATGGTGTCGGCACCAATAACCCAGGCGGTGTCATGATATTTTGCAATGTCCAGGGCCTTTTCCCGGGAGAGTCTTTCCACGTAGGTCCGGGGCGTTTCTCCTGACTGCCTTTGTTCATCAATGTGGGAAGGGACCACCGAAAAAGTGATGCCCGCCTGTTCCAGCAGATATTTACGCCGGGGGGACTGGGAGGCCAGTATGATTTCATTGTTATGGGTTAGATGTTTCATGGCAGCGCATGTTATCAGACCCGCCAGAATATGACAAGAGAAGTCAGGGGCTGATAACACCATTGTTTACCCCTTCATGGATAGTAAGGACCTCAACCGCAGGCCGAATGGCAAGGGCGTATTCCCATTTCTTAGATTTTGTTACAATATGATTTGTTTGTCATGTTGGTGGGGCCAACGGGCTCAGGCTTGTGTTATTGGCGTTATCTTTGCACAGCCTGTGCAAATACCAAAAATAACGATAATACCAATAACGCAAAACTGCCCCCTCTCTGATTAAGCCTCGAATCGGGAGAATGGGAATGTGCCCGATCGTAATATTTGTCCGAAATGAGGGTAAGGCCCTGTGAATCCAAGTTGTTTTCGGTGAATTTAGCACTTGCAAAAAAAACCGGTATGTTATATGAAGGAACAGTTTTTTTGCCTGGGTGGCGGAATAGGTAGACGCAAGGGACTTAAAATCCCTCGGAGCATAGCTCTGTACGAGTTCAATTCTCGTCCCAGGTACCATTTTTTCAGCAAGGCTGATTTTTAACTTTCCGGGGTTCTTTCATCCCCCTCCCATCGTTTTGATTTGACATCAGGATTGCTGAGTTTTTTAAAGGATTTCGACCCACCTTCGAAATCCTTTTTTTGTTTGTTCCCTGGCCTTCAAAACAGGGGGACAAGATGTTATCCCTCCGGAGTCATCGGCGTTGTTAAAACGTCAGAAAGAGATGTAAATAAATATGCAGAAAATAGAAATAAATGGCGGACGAAAACTCCAGGGGGAAGTCACTGTTAGCGGTGCCAAAAATGCCGCACTGCCCCTTCTTGCTTCGGCCCTTCTGGTGGCCGGGAAAATGGAATTTACCAATATTCCCGATCTCATGGATATCCAGAGTATTCAGCTGCTTTTAAAAGATCTCGGCGCCCGGGTTGAATCTCAGGATCATTCCGTGACCATTGACGCTTCCGGGGTTCACAAGGTGGCGGCGGAATATGATTTGGTCAGAAAAATGCGGGCCTCCATTTTGGTGCTTGGCCCCCTTGTGGCCCGCTTCGGCCAGGCCCGGGTATCTTTACCCGGGGGGTGCGCCATTGGTGCCCGTCCCGTGGATCTTCATCTGAAGGGGCTTAAAGCCATGGGTGCCACCATTGAAATAGACCATGGCGATATCATTGCAAAGGCGGATCGACTCCGGGGAGCTGAGATTTATTTTGACATTCCCACAGTCACCGGCACGGAAAACCTCATGATGGCCGCCACTCTGGCCAAAGGCACCACCTTGTTGAGAAACAGCGCAAGGGAGCCCGAAATCATGGCCCTTGCCCAGGCATTGAACGACATGGGTGCCGATGTTCAGGGAGCCGGAACCGCCGTGATTAAGATCAATGGGGTGGAAAAGTTGAACCCGGCCAGAGTCCGAGTGATCCCCGATCGCATTGAAGCGGGCACCTTTCTGGTGGCCGCCGCTGCCACCCGGGGGGATGTGCTGGTAAAAGGGGCGGAGCCCGAACACATGGGCGGCATTATCAGCAAATTGAGACAGACCGGAACCCCGGTGGATATTACCCCCCACGGGGTCCGGGTACAGGGGATGGAAAACATCGGGTGCGCCGACATTAAAACCCTGCCATATCCCGGGTTTCCCACGGACATGCAGGCGCAGTTCATGGTGCTCATGTCCCTGGCCCGGGGCAACAGCGTGGTGCACGAAACCATTTTTGAAAATCGGTTTATCCATGTCAATGAACTCCAGCGCATGGGGGCAGACATTTCCCTGGCCGGGGGGAACTATGCCATGGTCCGGGGGGTGGCGTATCTGTCCGGTGCCCAGGTGATGGCTTCGGATTTAAGGGCCAGTGCATCCCTTGTTATTGCAGGTCTTGCGGCAAGGGGGACAACCACCATTAACCGGGTGTATCATATTGACCGGGGCTATGAAGCCATAGAAAAAAAGCTTGCGGCCCTGGGGGCGGATATTCGACGGGTATGATCTGCCGGGGAGCCTTACCATGGGATGACATTTAAAAAATGGAACTGCCCGCCCCTGGTTGTTCCGGGTCTGCTGTTATGCCTTGGCATTCTTGCGGGTTCGCTTTGGGGAGCATGGGCCGATGGTTTTATTTACCTGCTCATTCCCGTGGGCTGCCTGGTTTTATTCAAGCGCCTTAACCGCATCCCTTGCCCCTGGTTCAGGGGGGGCTTTTTTTTTCTTATGGGAGTGGTGCTGATCCACTCGGTTGAGTTTCCCAGCCTTTCCCCGTCCAATATTCTCTCCCACAGCAATAAGGGTAAATTCTGGGTATGGGGCAGGGTGGTTACCCTGTTCCCCGAACAGGGATCCATTCAACGCCTGGTGTTTGAAACCACCGCCGTGGGAAGAACCCGTTATGATCCCCGGCCTGCCACAGGGCGTATCCGACTCACCGTGAGACAGGGAAGGTTTCCCCTTCAATATGGTGATCATCTGCTGGTTCAGGGCCGTATCCGTGCCTTTCGTAATTTTGCCAACCCCGGGGGGTTTGATTATGTCCGGTTCATGAAACAAAAGGGCCTTCAGGCCTCTCTTTATTCCCGGGGACAGGATCTTTTTCTTGCCCCCTCCTGCCACCCCCCTGGATGGTCGACCGCCTTTATCCATGGGGTGGCCTCCCTGCGAGATGCCTTTTCCCAACAGATCCATGCCATGGTCAAAGATGCCGGTGCTGCGGCGTTGCTGGAGGCCCTGGTGCTGGGAAATCGTCAGCATTTGCCACTGGACCTTCAAAATATGTTTGCCCGCTCCGGGGCTTCACACATTCTGGCCATTTCAGGGCTCCATCTTTCCATTGTGGCCACCCTGTTTTTTTTCCTGTTTCAGAAATTTCTTTCCCTTTTTACCCCGCTTTTGATCCGGGGCCTGGCCCGCAAGGGTGCGGCCCTGATGACCCTTGTTCCCCTGGCGGGGTATGCCCTGATATCGGGTTTTTCCCCGGCCACCCAGCGGGCCTTTGTCATGGTGTCCGTGGTGATGGCTTCCCTTGTTATGGAACGGGAAAATATCACCTTAAATGCCCTGGCCGCAGCGGCCATTGTTATGTTGCTGTTGAATCCGGCTGTGCTTTTCTCCATCTCCTTTCAGCTCTCTTTTGCAGCGGTTGTTTTCATCGTTTCAGGCCTTGATCTTGCCCGGCACCGGGGTTTTCCAGGTTCTGGTAATGGGCTTGTGAACAAAGCGGCACTCTTTTTTCTGGTCTCCCTTCTGGCCATTGCCGGGACCCAGCCCCTGGTGATGCGCTATTTTAATATGGCAAGCCCCGCCGGAGTGTTCACCAACATTGTCACCATTCCCGTTGTGGGGTTCGGGGTTCTTCCCCTGGGGCTTGTTGCTTTTCTGACGTTTCCCTTGGTTCCCACGGTTTCCAGTGCCTGTCTTGTCCTTGCAGGTAAACTGGCCATGCCGTGCATTCTTTTTCTTGCCTGGGTGTGTGAACTGCCGGGTGCCTGGGTGAGAACGGTGACCCCTGGTCTTTTTTATGTGGTGGCCTGGTATCTTTTTATGGGGGGCGTTTATGTGTGGTTCCAGAGCCAGGCGCCGAGAATGGGGCTTTTTATGGGTATAACAGCGGTTTTAATTGTTCTTGTCCATGGGGCTGTGGATGTACATAAACGATATTTTACACAGACCCTTGATATTACCATGCTGGATGTGGGGCAGGGCAACAGCGCTCTGATCCGTCTGCCCGGAGGGGCATGCTTTCTGGTGGATGGGGGCGGGTTTTCAAGCAATGAGATATTTGACACCGGGCGGTATCTGGTGGCTCCTTTTCTGTGGAGACAGCATATTCTGACCCTGAATGGGGTGGTGCTCACCCATCCGGATGCAGACCACATGAACGGATTGGTGTATATTCTGGAAAATTTCAGGGTGAAGGTGCTGTATAAAAATACAGATCAGGTGGATAACCGCGTATATGAACGGCTTATGGCGCTGACCCGTTTCCGGGGAATTGGAGTTCACCAGGTGGACCCCGAAGGGGAGAATCTGGCACCGGCCCTGGATATCACCTTCAGATTCTTACCCGGGTTTAATGACAGCCATGGAAATATAAAAGCATCAGAAAAAAGTTTTAATAACAATTCCCTTGTGTTGCGTGTGGGATTCCGGGGATTTTCCATGCTTTTTGCCGCTGATATCATGGCCCTGCGGGAGGAGCAGCTGGAGGTCTCCCGGGGCCATGATTTGAAAAGTACCCTTCTCATGGTACCGCACCATGGCAGCAATACTTCAAGTACGGCCGTTTTTCTGGACCAGGTGCAGCCAGCTGCGGCCCTGATCTCCTGTGGATGGCACAACCGCTTCAAATTTCCCCATTCCCGGGTGGTAAAGCGATATCAGGAGCGAAACATTCCCCTGTACCGTACCGACCGGGACGGTGCCCTGCACATTGTTTCCAACGGCATCACCTGGTATGTTGAAACCAGTCGCTAAATGGATTTCTGCATGTCCCGGGGATGCCCGGTGCTGCCCGCATAGCGCAGAAAGGGGATGATGACCCGGTTGGGATTGCCCCCCAGTCCGTCATAGGTGATGCTCACCATGGGAATTCCGCTTTGTTTTTCAATGGTGGCAGCCATGGCTTCGGTGACAAGGCCAGGACAGCAGAAGGATGGGGTGGCTTGGACAAACAGAGCCAGGTCCGGGTGGGCCTTCAGGGTGTAATGAACTTTTAAGATATTATCCATGGATTCCCCGGTGTGCTCCGGCAGAATCCCATACCGGGCCAGGATCGTTTCAAAGGGATCATCATAGGCCGGGTTTGACTCCTTTAGCAGGGGTTCAAAATATTTGTAATATCGTTTTTCCATGAGCCCCATGGCCGTGAGCAGGGTTTTGTTGGTCAGGAGGCTTAAGTATTTTCCTTCCTTGAACCATTTTCTGAAATAGGGATCGGCAATCATCTTTGCAAAACGGTAATAGGGCGTGGTGACCACCTCTCCGCCATTTTCCTCTATGAAACCAATGAGATCCTGACTCATCACCGCATTGTCTCTTACATAAAAATCACCAAAAATGGCCACCTTGGGCCGCCCGGGTTCAAACTTTGTCTTAATGTGTTTAAAGGGGTCAAGGGCTTTGGCCAGCGCCTCTTCCTTGGATGTGTTTTTTTCAAAGGATTGCCTTATGACAGCCACGGCACGGTCAATGACACCATCGGTTTCCCCCTTATTGCATTCATAGGGTCGGATGCTGCATCCCAGACTTCTGAGCAACCCGCCGAACATATATGCAAAATAGGCGTTAAGGGAGGCTTTTATGGAAATCTCACTGTAGAGCAGTTCTCCTCTGTATACGCCTGCCTGTTCCAGATCTTCCCCCATGTCCGTCAACAGGGTCTTTATGTGGTGGGGATAGAGCTTTATGTTGCAGGCAATGTCGGATTTACTCATCCACAACACGGTGCGGGCCGGGTCCAGGTTATGATTTCGTATGGTCTGGGCATAGCCTGCGGCAATGGCATTCAAGGGGATACACTGCCCGGTGTTGGTTTTCAGGCTTTTTTTAATGGTATTATCTGTTTCTTCCATGAGAATGGCCCGGTACCCTTCCCCCCGCAGTACCCCCGCCAGAAATTCGCCGATGATGGGGTCCCAGTTGGGCAAGACAATGGTTTTGTCCGTCAGGGCGGTTTCCAGATGGGGATTGATGTGGGAAAGGCAAACTTTTGCGGGTGTATCCATGTTTGCGGCGTGGTTTCTGAATGCCCGCACCGCGGCTTCAATGCGGGTTTCATATCCCACACTGGAGTCATGTTCATCCAGCTCCAGTACCAGGTAGGGTTTCTGGTGGGCTTCCATGATCTTCTTGAAATAGCCCACGCAAAAGGAATCAGGCGAGCATTTAAATGAGGTTATGAAAACCGGAAACAGATTTTTTGTCCGGGCTGCCACCAGGGTTGCCTTGAGGATGGTGGCGGCATGTTCCCAGTGAATTTCCTGTAAAAGAGGGGCAATTTCATCAAAACGGTGGTGATCCAGATCCAGCATGTCCTGGAAAAAGGCGTTGACCTTCATACCGGCAAAGATATCGGGAATTCCGGCATTAAGCCCCTCTGATAAAATGGTGTAGGGTCTGCCCACAAGCAGAACATCTATGTCCGTGGCGCGATTTTGTTGACGGGTCATGATGGCCCGCAGCTGCTGTGCGGCACCTTTTTTCCATTCCAGCGCCTTTTCATGGGCCGACGCGATGTCAAAGAAACTTAAATTTGCCCCGGGAATTTTTTTAAATGCCCGGTAAATCTCCATTTTGGTGTTAAACCCGGAGTACAGGTATTTAACCACCGGAGAGAGAATACGGCTGTTGTCAATTTCCGCCAGGGATGCAATGACTGAAGGGATATACTGGGTGTAGTAGCAGTATTGACGTCTTGTTTTTTTGTCCGCGTTTCGGTTTTCAAAGTAATAGGGCAGAAACACCCAGTCCGCCTTTTCAAGCAGATCTGCCACATGACCATGCATGGCCGCCATGGGGGTGCAGAATTCCGCTGTGGCAATGGCCCGTCCCCGGGTCACCGGTGCTTTCATTTTTTCACTGGTGATGGTTTTAACACCCAGATAATTGAAAAACGTTTTCCAGAAATCAAGGTCTTCCATAAGATGAAGGCCCGCCGGGATTCCCACGGTGAAGTCTGATTTCACAGGGGTGGGATGGGGCAGGGTGACCCCTTTTTTACGGGCACGTAATAGATGGAAATGATTTTTTTTGGCCACAAAGTGATCGGTGTTGTAATCCCTGCCGCACAGAAACCCAAAGGCCACGGTGTCGTTTTCAATGGTTACAATGGTCAGTTTACAGTGGTTGGTGCACAATTGACAGGTCTCCCGACGGACGGGAAGCTCCTGGCTCCAGAGGTTAAATCCCCGGAAAGTAGTTCGGGCCGGAGCCTGGTCTTTCAGGGTAAGCGCCACCCCCAGGGCACCGGTGAGGTGGCAGTAGGGAGACACATGGATGGGTTTCTTAAGACGCTGTTCAAAGGCCGCCACCAGGGCTTTGTTTTTGGCCGTGGCTCCCTGGAAAAGAATGGTGCTGCCGATCCTGGCTTCGGTGGCCACCTTGGTCATGTAGTTGTCCCGCACCGAATGCAGGGCTGATGCCAAGACTTCATCCACGGTGTAACCTTCGGACAGAAAATGGTTCATGTCCCGCTCCATGAAAACCGTGCAGCGATCGCTGGAAATGGGGGAGCGAACCGACTGGGCCCTTTGGGAGTACTCGGCAAGGGGACAACCAAGCTTGGAGGCCTGCTCTTCAATGAAACTGCCGGTACCGGCGGCGCACACGGTGTTCATGAACGAGGAGGTGACCACCCCGTTTTTCATGGTGGTGAATTTTGCGTCCTGGCCCCCGATTTCAATGATGGTGTCAACGGTGGGGGTCAGCTCAAAGGCAGCCCGGGAGTGGGCCGTGATTTCATCCAGCACCAGGTCAGCCCCCATGATGGCCCCGGAAAGTTTTCGACCGGATCCTGTGGTGCCGCATCCTTTAATATTAATGGTCAGGTGGTGGGTGGTGATGAAGGTATCGATGGACTTGAAAACGGCCTGCACAGCCTGGACCGGCCGAGAGGCGGTGCGGGTATAAAATCCGGCCACCACCTGTCCGGTTTCTGTGATAATAACGGCCTTGGTGCTGGTGGACCCCACATCCATACCCAGAAAACAATGGGAGCTGTCCATGTGGCCGGGTTCCATGTAGATGTCGTTCTCCACATTGTTTTCCACAAAATGAGTTCCCTTGCTGAAATCCGGGTAGGTGGAGAGGGGCAGATCCAGTTCCGGGAAAAAATGTTTTTCGTGATTCTGGCGTTGGGCGGTCATGATATCGTCCATGGTGATATATCTGCGGGACCCGGGCAAGGGCATAATCCCCTGGCGGATATCATCGGCCAGACACAGGGCTGCTCCCATGGCCCCATACAGATGGGCATCCTCATCGCTGATCAGTGGGGCTTCAATGAGGCTCTCCAGATGCTTTTTCACCGAAAGATTCCGGGAAACACCGCCGCATAAAAGGATGGGTTCCCGAATTTTCTTGTCCGTAAAAAGGGTGTTGGTAATGTTTCTGGCAAGCCCCCGGCACAGCCCGTCACAGATCTGGGGCACACTAAATCCTTCCTGCTGGGCATGGATGAGGTCGGTCTTGGCAAACACGGCGCACCGGGTGGCAATGTCAGGGATTTCCTGATTGTTTTCAAAGGCGGCCCGACTCAGTTCTCCGGGACCGGAAAGACCCAAACGGGTGGATTGCTGATCCAGAAAACTGCCTGTCCCTGCGGCACAGGCCGTGTTGTTCCGGGAACCGGTGTAATTACCGGCATCATCAAACAGGCTGAGGCTGAATTTTTCCCCCCCCACATTTAGAATGGCCCCCGGGGTGCCGTGGCGCTCCTTTGCTGTACGGATGATGGCCACCTGCTCGTCATAGGCAGCATCCCGCTGAATGGTGGTGGGGGTGGATGCGGTGACAGCAATGGCTGAAATGTCTGTGAGATCAAGGGGGGCAATGGCTTTTGCAAGTGCCCCGGTTATGTCGCCTCTGTGGGTGATGGCATTCTTATGAAAGGGGGTGCCAGTAGAATCAATGGCCGCAACGGATACGGATACCGATCCCACATCAATGCCAAGAATATTGAATACGGATGCCATGGTCAGATTTTCTCCTTTATTTCATTCCACAGTTCAATAACGCCCCTGTGCCATCCTTCAATGAAGAGCCGGGCGTGTTTGTTGACTCCCTCGGGGGATACGTCCATCAAGGGATCTTTTCCGGTGATACCTGCAAAATACATTTCCATGCGGGGGTCAGAAATCATGCCCGTCACCGGTGTCAGATCAAGGACGTACATCAGATCATCATAATGGGCATTCTTGGCCCATTCTATGCCCTCAAGTCTCCCATTTTCAGAATAATTTCCTTCGGACTGCATTTTTTCATACCGCAGTCGTTCAATGATATCCACCATGTCATGATCCTCCTGTAATCTTTTTTGGAAGGCTTCTTTTTTGTGGATGGCATCGGAAAGTGCGTCCTGGAACATCTTGGAAAGATTAAATGATTTTCGCCATTCTTCCATTTTTTCATGGAGCATGTCCGGGATGCTAAGGGTGATTTTACGTGTCATGGGGGACCTCTGATGTTCGGGTGAAAATACTGGAAAGCACCTGAAACTGAGTTCTGTCGTCAGATATGGAGTGTTCCGGTATGAAACCCGTATAAAGTTTTAATGTTGCGTGCTATTCTATACAATACGTATTGCAAAATAATGGAAGTGTCAAGGGGTATCTCACCGCCTTAAGTCTTTTTGTGGCGTATTTCCCTGGCCTGGGGTGGACACCCACGAAAGACGTCAAAAGGTCATGAAAAAAATGCCAAAACCTTGGACATATTATCAATGTATGGTTATAGTAGATCTGTGTAAATTTTGTCATGGAATTGCCAGTCACCTTTGGCAATTTGATCGCGTGATTATGTGTTGGCCTTTTTTATATGAAACTCCGTCTAAGACACTGCAATGATTGGAGTTTCGATTTTCGTTGCGGTTGGTGGTTACAGTCATGTGGATTATATGAAATAAAGGTTTGAGATGATAAGAAAGTACATTGAATATCTGGGAAGGAGTACCATGGGACTGGTGGAGGGAACCGGTCGCACCTGTCTGTTCATGACCATGGGTATTGTTCATATATTTACCCTTCCCTGGCAGGTGTTCAAGGTGGTCGAACACACCTGGTTCATCGGCATGAAATCCATGGGCGTAATTATTCTTACCGGTATCTTCACCGGCATGGTACTGGGGCTTCAGGGGTATTATACCCTGGTGAAGTTTGGCTCCGAAGGCATGCTTGGCTCCGCCGTGGCCCTGACCCTGATCCGGGAACTTGGACCCGTACTCACCGCCATCATGGTGACGGCTCGGGCCGGTTCTTCCATGGCGGCAGAGCTTGGTGTCATGAGAATTTCCCAGCAGATTGATGCGCTGGAAACCATGGATATTGATCCGGTTCGGTTTCTTTTCAGTCCCCGCATTGCCGCAGCCGTCATCAGTTTTCCACTGTTAACGGCCCTGTTTGATGTGCTGGGTATTTTCGGGGGATATATCACGGGTTCTCTGATGCTGGGAATAAATCCGGGTATCTATGTTTATCGGGTCACGGAAAGCGTGGTCATGGCTGATGTAACAGGTGGATTTGTGAAATCTCTGGTGTTCTCCCTGGTGGTGACCACTGTGTGCTGTTCCCGGGGGTTTTTTACCCACCTTCAGGTCGGTGGCGGATATGGTGCCAAGGGTGTCAGCGCTTCCACCACCAGTGCCGTTGTGACATCTTCTGTTTTGATTCTTTTTTTTGATTATCTCATTACCTGGCTGTTGCTTTAACCGGGAATATAAAAGGGGAGATATGTCTGTGACAACACCTCTGATTGAGTTTGTGGATGTGAAGAAACGTTTTGGAGACACCCGGGTTATGGAGGGGGTTGATCTTTCGATTTTCCGTGGACAGATCACCGCCGTCATCGGCAAGAGTGGCAGTGGTAAGAGCGTGCTGCTTAAACACATCATCGGCCTGGAAAGCCAGGATTCGGGAAAGATATTTTATGACGGCAAAGATATGACTGCAATGGATCGTTCCGCTCGCAGGAAATTTAAAAAAAGGGTAAGTTACATGTTCCAGGATAATGCCCTTTTTGATGCCATGACGGTGTTTGAGAATATTGCCCTGCCCATTGTTGAAAAATCGGAACTTTCCAGGGCCGAGGTTAGACAACGCGTGATAACCCGCATGGGACAGCTGGAGTTGTCCGGCATTGAAGAAAAATATCCGGCCCAGCTTTCCGGCGGCATGAGAAAGCGGGTGGCCTTTGCCAGGGCATTGATCACCGATCCCGAGGTGGTGCTTTTTGATGAACCCACCACGGGCCTTGATCCTGTCAGAAAGCAGGGCGTACATGACATGATCAAGGGATACCAGGCTCAATTCGGATTTACGGCGGTGGTGGTCAGTCATGAGATTCCCGACATTTTTGACATTGCCCAGCGGGTGGCCATGCTGGATGAGGGAAAAATAATTCTTCAGGATAATACACGGGAATTTTTAAAAACCCGCCTGGACACTGTTATAAACTTTATAGAGGGAAAGGAAAAAATCAGTGGGTAATCTAAACAGGAGATGGGTTGAGTTTTATGTGGGAGTTTTTGTCATCATCGGAGTGCTCTGCTCCGGCTATCTGCTGGTCACTCTGGGTGATCTTGAGATCGGTGGCAGTAAAACCTACCGCATAGATGCCTATTTCAGCAATGTGGCAGGACTTAAAACCGGTGCCACCATTGAAATGGCAGGGGTGGAAATCGGCCGGGTGGTATCTGTTAATCTGGACACCAAAAAGCTTCTGGCCAGGGTGGTCATGGGGATTCACAAAGATGTCATCCTTGCCGAAGATGCCATTGCTTCGGTGAAAACTTCGGGTATTATCGGAGATAAGTATATCAATCTGTCCCCCGGAGGTTCCACCATGACCCTGGAGGATGGCGATACCCTTTTTAACACGGAATCCGCCATTGATATTGAATCTTTGGTGAGTAAGTATATTTTTAACAAAGACCCGGAGAAATGATGCATCAAATGCATGTAAGCGTATAAAAATTTCTTAGCAGAGAGATAGAAGTTACGACCAACCCCGAAAGGACTGATATGAAAAAGTATATTCAAACGACAGTGATGGTGGTGTGTATCATGTGGACTTTTTCTTCCTGGGCACTGGAAGATGGCCCTCGACAGGTGCTGGAAAAGGGCGTCAACGATGTTTTGTCTATTTTGAATAACCCTGCATATAAAGGGGAATCCAATATCAAACAGCGTGATGATCTTCTTTTTGACAAGGCCCGGGAGCTGTTTGATTTCAACTCCTTTGCCATGGGAGCTCTGGGACGCAGCTGGCAACGATTTTCCCCAGCCCAGCAGGAGGAATTTATTTCTTATTTTTCCCGACTGATTGGTGAGACCTATTTTGCCAAAATTGAAGGGGAAGCGCTTTCGGATCTTTCTGTACGGTATGTAAACGAAGATTTACTTGCTCCCACAAAATCTGGGCGGCAGCGGGCCGATATTTTCACCGAGGTATCCCATAACGGGGTCGTTACCCCGGTGGATTATCGCATGCTCAAACCCCCCAATGGCGTGTGGAAAATTTATGATGTAAAAATAGAAGGCGTAAGCCTGCTTGGGAATTACCGCGAACAGTATCGTGAACGATTCATGGATAGTCCGGAGGATCTTATCCGGGAAGTCCGGGAAAAGGTGGAAAATGAAAAATAACCAGATTTTATGGGTATATAAACGCCGAGGTGCCCTGGTTCAGACAGGTATTTCAATTGTGTTAATTCTGGCGGTTTGGATGGGGATTTTCAGCTCCCCGGCAATGGCAGAAAAATTGGAGAACCCGCCGCTTGAAGCCGATGATCTGTTTGCGGAATATGAATCAGAAAACAAAGGTCCGGTGGTGCCAGATCCCCTATACTGGTTTAATTACGGCATGTATCAGTTTAATGATAAACTGTACTTCTGGGGTTTAAAACCTTTGGCAAAGGGCTACAGGGCGGTTACTCCCCTTGTTTTCAGACAGGGTATTAATAATTTTTTTAATAATATTCTTTTCCCGGTGCGCCTTGTGAACAATGTGCTCCAGGGCAAATTTACATCGGCGGGTCAGGAAATCAGTATTTTTATGATCAATACCATGGGAAGCCTTGGCTTTTCCCGCATTGCCCAGGACCAGCACGGTTTTAAAGATTCAAAAGAAGATCTGGGGCAGACCCTGGGAACCTACGGATTGGGCCAGGGATTTTATCTGGTGTTGCCCCTTCTGGGGCCGTCAAGCCTGCGGGATCTCACCGGCAGGGTGGGAGATTATTTTTTAAGTCCCACGTGGTACCTTGAGCCCACGGAAGCCTCCCTTGGTGTAACTGCCCTGGACACTGTCAATGATACATCCCTTCGCATTGGAGACTATGAGGCCTTAAAGGATGCCGCATTTGATCCCTACATTGCCTTAAAAGATGCCTATCTGCAATTGCGGCAGAACCGGGTGGAACAATAAAATACAAAAAACAAAAGAAAGCATGTTCCCCGTGGACGCATTTTCATTTTCCAGGTCTCAGGCTTAATTAACGATGGGATCAGACTTTGAAATTAGCGCTTATTTTAAAAAGATGCGTGGCAGGCAGGTTAAGAATGTCTGTTACGCCGGTATCCCGGGCAATGGTTTCAAGACTGTGTTCAATGATTTTCTCGGAGGGTGCGATAAAGGTGAACCAGATATTATAGTGGTGATCCCGCATGTAATTGTGGGTCACGCCGGTGTAGGCGTTCACCGTTTCGGTAAAAAGGTTTACCTTGTTTTCGGGTACGCTGGCTGCGCAAAGTGTGCTGAAAAAGCCCAGTTTGTAGGGTCCGAAATTACCACCAATACGCCGGATGATGCCATTCTTTTTAAGGGTTTGCACCCGATGGATCACTTCGGCTTCCGTGAGGTTGAGTTCCTGGCCTATTTCCCGGTAGGGTCTGGGGTCAATGGGAAAATGGGTCTGTATCCGATTGATTATTTTTCTGTCAGTGGAATCCATGCCGGCGGGGCTCCATTTGCTTGTGTGGGGGGCTTGTTTGTGGGATGTTCCATACAAAAAAAGGCTCTGCATGGAAAACGCAGAGCCTTTGGGGATGATCAGAAAATGATCATAGATCAGAAACTATACACATCCTGTGGGTTTGGGAAGACCGGCCATTTTGCATGCGCCCTTTCCAGGTCCTGAGGGGAACAGTTCATAGATGTGTTTGAGTTTGTATTTGGTCAGCTTGGAAAGTACCCGTACCATGGGGGCAATACCATTTTTCTCATAGTAGTCCTGAAGAACGTTTACAACCTTCCAGTGCTCGTCATTGAGTTCGTCAATACCTTCCTGCTGTCTAACATACTCAACCCAGTCGTTGGTGAAGCTTTTGTAATCAAGCAGGAATCCATCTTCATCTACTTCAAAGGTTGTTCCGTTCATCTCTACGGTTGCCATTAAACTACCTCCTGTAAAAAGAATAATTTCATTTCTATAAGTAAGCTTGCCGTCTTATCTTTAGAATTTACATTTTGCAACAATAGCCCAGTCGGTTTCTCTTGTCAATATATAGATGAAGGCAGTTGTTAAAAAAAATGACGGTGTTGTAAATAAGCCTTTTAGAATGAGTGTTAATACTCCCTCGGAGTCTGATTCAAGGCGGCAAGGGTAAAAACCGGACCGTCTTTGCATACCAGCTCTTTACCGATATTGCACCGACCGCACATGCCGATGCCGCATTTCATGCGGTTTTCCAGGGACATGATGATCTGATTTTCTCCATATCCCAGGGACTGCAGGGCAGGCTGGGTGAATTTAATCATGATCGGGGGGCCGCACACAATGGCAAAAGTATCTTTGTCTGCCCGGGGGGCTTTCTTTTCTACAATGGTGGGGACAAAGCCCACATTATAGGCCCAGGCCGGATCATCACAGCCGTCAACGGTGATGTGCATGTTGATGTCGTCTCTTTTTTCCCATTCAAACAGCTCATCCCGGTACAGGAGCATTCCAGGGGAGCGGGCACCGTAAACCACATCAATATTACCAAAGTTGGCCCGGTTGGCCGGGTCCAGCATGTAGACAATGGACGCCCGTAATGTGGTAAAGGCAAACCCGCCGCCGATGATCACCACATTTTTCCCTTTCAGGGTGTCCCAGGGGTACCAGTTGCCCATGGGGCCCCGGATGCCCATGATATCCCCCACAGCCATGTTGTGCAGGGCCGTTGTCACCACACCGGTGCGAAATACCGTGAATTTTACAAAGCCTTTTTCCGTGGGAGAAGAGGCTATACCAATGGGGATTTCACCCTTGCCGGGGATGGAAAGCATGGCAAACTGACCGGCCTTATGGTCAAAGGCGGTTTCATCTTCGGGGTTTAAAAAGGTAAAGGTAAAGGTCTTTAAAGATCGGTCCTCGGTTGCAACCTCAATGTCAGCAATGCGAACCGGGTAGGGCATATAGGGATTATCCATTTTTCCTCCTCTATTTCTGTGGCTCGTAATCGTTCATGACATTGCATACTTCCCGGATATCAATATTCACCGGGCAGGCCTTGACGCATCGGCCGCATCCCACACACATGGTTCCCTGGTCGTACTTGTCCAGGAAATATTTTAATTTATGCATGAAGCGCTGGCGCACCCGCTGGGTTTTCTCCCCCCGGGGGTTGTGCCCGGAGCCGTGGAGGGTAAAGAGCGGGGACATGCAGGAGTCCCAGTTGCGGAATCGGACAGAATTATTTCCCTTTGTTTCATCCTGGATGTCAAAACACCAGCAGGTGGGGCACACAAAGGTGCAGGTGCCGCAGTTAATGCACGAGAAAGCGATATCCTCCCAGAAAGGGGCCTGGTGGAGATCCAGCAGGGGTTTTTCCCTGAGATTGTCCGTGTCCACCCGGGTGGTGATGGCCTCTTCTGCCGCCTTTTTTAGCTCTTCCATCTTCTGGATATCACCGGGGGCTGCTTCCTGGTCAAACCCGGCAGAGGCCATGAAGGCACGTCCTTTTTCGGTGATCACTCTGGCAAGATATGCGGTGTCCGTGTCCACCAGAAGTACATCCAGTCCCTTTTCATCAAAGGGGCCGGAGCCCATGGAGGTGCTGAAATCAAACCGGGAAGGGGTATTCACGGCAAGGCCGATGAAGGTGGTGGCATCATGGGCATCGCACCAGTAGGGATCTCGATACTCTTTGGTGTCAAAGTTGAGCTTTACCAGTTCAATGGCAAGGGCATCAAAGGGGCGGATACCGATGACGGCCCGGGGGGAATAATCCGCACTGAAGCGTTCCATGATATGATGATTCTGTTTTGAAGCATCAAGGGTGGTGGTCAACAGCTTTTCCGTCTGGGGAAACAGCGCTGACTTGGGGGATAACACCGTGTCCACACCGGTCATGTCCGGCTGCTGATCTCCCCCAAGGGGGGCAAAGCAATAATTTTCTTTTATTTTAACAGGACCAAAGAGCTGGTAACTCTGCCGGGCGTTGTCCATGCCCTGGGTCCATTGGTTTTTATCTATTTTTATGACTTTCATGAAGGTCCCCTTGTGGTTATTTTATGAAATCGTTGGGGTCATCAGGGGCAAATGTGTCCAGGGGTGGACGTTTGCTTATGTCCAGCCCGGCTTCCCATCCGAACAGCTCTTTGGAATCCTTGACAAGTTTCCGGGTGAAGGCCCGGACATGGATGTCCATGGGGCAGGCCGCCTCGCAGGCACCGCAGTCGGTGCACCGTCCGGCACAGTGAAAGGCCCGGAGAAGATGAAAGGTTTTGATGTCGGTGTCGTTTTGCCCTTTGCCCACCCACTGGGGATTGGATTCATCCACAAAACAGGTGGGGCAATAGCACAATGGGCAGGCATTGCGGCAGGCATAACAGCGGATGCAGCCCTTCAGCAGATCGTCAAAATAGTTCCATTTTGTATCGGTGTCCATGGCTTCTATGGCATTGACATCTTTAAACGGGTCTTCCAACACCGGTTCTGTTACCGCTTCTCCCACCAGATCATCATAAATAACGGGATTCCTGTGGGTGCAAAGGGCACAGTTGTCCCGGAGATGGTCTTCCCTTTCAATTTTCACCTCGGCGTGGGCCGATGCAATGGTCAGGGTATCTCCGGCTTCACTGCAGGAGATGATTTCATCCTTGAACAGTGCCTGGAGTTCTTTGGGGTTCACCATTCCCTTGCAGGGCACCCCGATGATGTGAAGCTGCTCTCTTTTGATCTTGTTTTCCACGATGTGATTGACAATGTTTCTGCTGTCACATCCCTTGGCAACGATGCCGATTTTTTCCTGGCGATTGGTGAGATAATTGGCCAAGTTGAGGGTGCAGTGACTGTCCCATACGAGTTCCTGGGCCTGCTGGGGTGTTCGTGCCAGAAAGGGTACCGTGGCCATGGGGACGGTGCCCCGGCGGTAACCGATTACCACATCCACCTTTCCTGATTTCAGCAGGTCAACGGCAAGCGCTCTGATCTGTTCTGTGTAGCTTTCCATGTAATTCTCCCTAATCAGACCCTTTCACAAGTTTCGTGTTGGGGCCCAGTGCTTCAACGGACTGGGCCACTTCCCTGGCAACAGTGGCAAATTTCGTGGCCTCGGCAGAGGATATCCATGAAAATTGAACCCGATTTTTTTCCATACCCATGTGTTCCAGCAGATTGGCCATCATGGCAAACTTACGACGTGCATAGTAATTACCTTCCAGGTAATGGCATTCGCCGGGATGTCAGCCGGACACCCACACACCGTCTGCCCCTTCCCGGAAGGCGGACAGGATAAATTTAGGACTCATGCGCCCGGTGCAGGGAATGCGGATGATTCTTATGTTTTCAGGGTATTGCATGCGGCTTACCCCGGCAAGATCCGCTGCGCCGTAACTGCACCAGTTACACAGGAAACTCACAATTTTGGTTGTTTTCTTTTCTGACATATTGGTCTGTTCTCCTTTACGCATCAGCCACGCCTGTGGGTGATGCGTAATTTCAAGGTCTCAACGTTTCTGTGTTCACAAGGTGTGAGGGGATCAGCCGCTGGCGATGATGCCCTGGTTTGACCCCTTTTTTTGAACCGCCCTGGGGTGTCTGGGCGGTTATGAACACCTTCGTTGGTGACACGGTTGCCGTTATTAAACCGCTTCGTCCAGGGAAAAAATCTGGGCAAATATCTGATTGTTGTCAAATCCCTTCAGGTGCAGGGCACCGGATCGGCAGGATGCCACGCACAATCCGCATCCCTTGCAAAGCACTGGATTTACCTCGGCCTTGCCACTGAAGCGTCCCTCAAGGACAAAGGAAGGTGCGGAATAGGGACAGATGGACACACACACACCGCAGGAGCTGCAGTTCATGGGGTTCACTTGGGCTACGGTGCCGCTGGTGTGCACCGTTTCCCTTGCCAGCAGTGTCACGGCCCGGGAGGCGGCTGCCTGCCCATGGGCCACGGCCTCATCAATGGGTTTGGGATAGTGGGCAAGGCCGCACAGAAATACCCCGTCCGTTGCAAATTCAGACGGACCCAGTTTGGCATGTTTTTCCACAAAGAACCCGTCTTCATTCAGAGGCACCTTGAAGAAGTTGGCCAGGGTTTCATCCCGGTTGGGTACAATGGCCGATGCCAGGGTTAACATATCCACCTGAATTTCCAGAGGGCGTTGCAGCACATGGTCCATCACCGACACAATAATTTCCTGGTTATCAAGGCGCACAACCGGTTTGGTGTCCAGGGTGTACCGGATGAAGATAATTCCCTGTTTTCTGGCCTTCTGGTAGAGGTATTCCCGCTCTCCGTAGGTTCTGATATCCCGGTAAAGAATATAAACGGCCATGTCCGGATTGCGTTTTTTCAGCTCCAGTGCACTGTCAATGGAGTGGGTGCAGCACACCCGGGAACAATAGGGTCGATGGGGTTCCCTTGAACCCACGCATTGAATGAAGGCGGCGGCATTCACCCGGGTAAGGGCCGGGTCATTTTCCTTGAATTTTTTGTCCAGCTCCAGGCTGGTTAAAATTCTGGGGTCCTGTCCATAATGGTACTCTTCGGGTTTGCTTTCATGGGCGCCCGTGGCCAGGATTGCCACACCGTGGTTGAGTTCCGTCTGTTCTTCGCCGGTACCCAGTGTGGAGACAAAATTGCCCACAAATCCGGAAACGTTTTTCAGTTCCGTATTCATGTGAAGGTGAATGCGCTGGTTTTCCTTTACGGTCTGGGTCATCTGTTCCAGAGAATCTGCAATGGATTCTCCCTGGAAGGTCTGGAAAAGATGGTTGGCCTGGCCGCCCAGGGTGCTTTCCTTTTCCAGGAGATGGACCTCGTATCCCTGGTCGGCAAGATTTTTCGCCGCTGTCATGCCGGAAATACCACCGCCCACCACCATGGCGGTCTGGTGAACAGTGAGTTCGGCTTCTTTAAGCGGTTCCATGAGGGCCACCCGGGTGACGGACATGCGGATGAGATCCTTGGCTTTTTCCGTTGCCAGGGCAGGGCTGTTCTTGTGTACCCAGGAGTTCTGGTTTCGGATGTTGGTCATCTCAAACAGGTATTTGTTGAGCCCCGCACTGATCATGGTTTCCTGGAACAGGGGTTCATGGGTTTTGGGGGTACAGGCTGCCACCACGATTCTGTTGAGTTTCTCTTCCCGGATAACCTGGGCCATGGTGTCCTGGGTGTCCTGGGAACAGGTGTAAAGGTTGTCGGTGCAATAGGTGACATAGGGCAGGGTGGCGGCATAGTCTCTGACCGCTTTGACATCCACAACGCCTGCAATATTAGAGCCGCAGTTGCACACAAATACACCGATGCGGGGACGCTCGCCCACCACATTGGTTTCCGGTATTACCTCGGGCACCTGGGTCATGGTGTTGCGGGAGGCTGCCAGAAGAGCCCCTGCCGCCCCTGCCGCCGCACTGGAATCCACCACGGACTGGGGAATATCCTTGGGACCCTGGAAGGCACCGCACACAAAGATACCTTCACGACTGGTGGCCACGGGAGTAAAGCTTGATGTTTTGGAGAAGTTGCCTGGGGTCAGATCAATGTCGAGCATCTTTGCCATCTGGACCACTTCCGGGGCGGTTTCAAGCCCCACGGAAAGGACCACGATGTCAAATTTCTCTGCCTGTATCATGCCGTCGTCATTGACGTAGCGAAGGCTTAATTCGTCGGAATCATGTAGGGTGTCCACTGAATGAATCCGGCTTTTAAGGAAGCGTACCCCCTGGCTTTTTGCCTGGTCGTAGTACCGCTCAAATCCCTTGCCGTGGGTTCGGATGTCCATATTGAAAATGGTGCATTCCAGACCGTCCCCGGCGTGTTCCCTGGCGATGACCGCCTCTTTGATGGCGTACATGCAGCACACCGAAGAGCAATAGGGGTTGTCGCATCGGTTCATGTCCCTGGAACCCACGCACTGGAGCCAGGCAATCTTTTTGGGCTCTTTATGGTCAGAGGGTCTTACCAGATGGCCCTGGGTGGGACCAGATGCCGACAGCAGCCGCTCAAACTGCATGGCCGTGACTACATTGGCAGATCTGTCATAGCCGTAATAATCCAGTCCCGAGGGATCATAGGGTTCAAATCCCGGGGAGAGCACAATGGCCCCCACGTTAATTTGTTTTTGTGCCGGTCTCTGGAGATGGCTTTCCAGGGTCAGTGCACCGGCACCGCAGGCCTTGACACACTCTAAGCATTCGCAGCACACCATGCAGTCAAGGCAGCGATGGGCCTCGGTGATGGCAGCCGCTTCGGTCAATCCCAGCTCCACTTCGGTGAAGCCTTGGGTTCTCTGGGCAAGGGGAATGCGATCCATCTTCTGGCGGGGGCTGGGTTTCAGGTTGTCTGGAATTTTATTGTAATCTTTTCCAGCGTATTCAATGGGTTCGCGGCCCTGTTTCAGGTCTTCGCCATTGAGGTAGCGAATCATGGAAACGGCGGCTTCTTTTCCGGCGGCCACCGCATTTATGGCAATGGAAGCACCGGTATTTGCATCTCCCCCTGCAAATACGCCCCTGCGGCTGGTTTCAAAGGAAACCTCATCTGTGTCAATGTTGGCCCAGCGATTGATCTCAACCCCCGTGGAGGTGTCAAGGCAGGCGCTGTCGGTGCGCTGGCCAATGGCGGGAATTACAAAGGAGGCGTCCAGGGTGAAATCACTGTTTTCCACGGGTACCGGCCGTCTTCTGCCGCTGGCATCGGGTTCGCCCAGTTCCATTTTAAAACAGGTGATACCGACCGTTTTTCCATTCTCACCCACCACAGCCCGGGGGGCTGTTAAAAATTGAATGTCCACCCCTTCTTCCAGGGCGTCTTCAATTTCTTCGTCCCGGGCCGGCATTTCCGCCTCGGTTCTTCTATAAAGGATGCTGACTTTTTCAGCACCCACCCGCAGGGCTGTCCGGGCCGCATCAATGGCAACGTCCCCACCACCGATGATGGCTACATGGCCATGGAGCCGGCCAAATTCTCCCAGGGCAACCTCTTTTAATAATTTTACACCGGAAATAACCCCCTCAAGGTCTTCACCGGGAATCCCCAGCTGCATGCCCTGGTGGCATCCAATGGCTAGGTACACCGACTGATACCCCTCTTCCATGAGGGAATCCACAGTGAAATCTTTTCCCAGGGCCGTGTTGTATTTTATTTCAACGCCGGGGCGGCGGGTTATGAAGTTTATTTCATTTTCAAGGATGTCCGGGGGAAGACGATAGTCCGGGATACCCACCTTGAGCATGCCGCCTGCGGCGGGCAGTGCTTCAAAAATGGTAACCTGAACGCCTTCATTGGCCAGAAACCAGGCAGCCGTAAGTCCGGATGGACCTGCACCCACAATGGCCACCCTTTCTTTCCGGGGTGTTACCTCAGGGAGGTCAAGGGTATTTACATCCACTTGATCTGCAACAAATCGCTTTAAAGAACAGATGGAAAGGGGGCTTTCCACCTCCTGCCGACGGCAGGCATCCTCACAGGGGTGGGGGCAGATACGCCCGATGGAACCCGGCATGGGCAGATTCCGGGTGATGACCTCCAGGGCCTCTTTATATTTTTTCTCCCGTACCAGGGCCACATATCCATGGGCGTTCACCTCATTGGGGCAGGCATTGGTACAGGGGGAACGATCTTTTTTGGTGATGGAAAATGCACCGGGAACCGCCTGGGCGTAGGGGCGCCAAGTGGCTTTGCGATTCCCCAGCCCCTGTTCAAACAGGCTTGGCAGGGTGACAGGGCAGGCATCGGCGCATTCTCCGCAACCGGTGCACTTGGCGGTGTCTATGTATCGGGGTGTTTGGTTCAGGGTCAGCTGGAAATCTCCGGCTGCTCCTGCGATGTGTTCAATCTGTGATAATGTGACTAACTCAATGTTCAGGTGCCGGCCGACCTCGACCAGTGTGGGTGAGATAATTCACATGGCACAGTCATTGGTGGGAAAGGTCTTGTCCAGCTGGGCCATGGCCCCGCCTATGGAAGGTCCCTTTTCCACAAGATAGACGTAATAGCCTGAGTTGGCAAGATCAAGGGCGGAAAGCATTCCGGATATGCCGCCTCCCACAACTGCTACGGAACCGATTGCCGTGTTGGTCATGCTTTGAATCTCCTGATTTTGTTTTTTTGATGACAGCAAATGTGGACTTTGTTCTGACGTTTTGCCACCATGGACTGTTATTTATGAGTTTGCGCTTGAAATGTTGAAGTCCTGTTGAGTTTAAACGCTGAAATTAAGGTTGTCAATATAATTACAAGAAAGAAAATGAATTAAATTAAGTGTTTTCCTGGCTTGATCACAGTATGGGGCTCTTGTTGCATTTGTTGGAGTAACGGGGTCAGATGTGTGGTATTGTTGTTTTTGTAACCATCTGTGTTATAAGCTAAATTTAAATAAAAGTGTCAATAGCGCAAGTCTAACCCCACCCAAAATATGTTGTGAGCAATATTTGCTTTCCATTTGCCAGTGCAATTGAAATACCAGTGTGTTGTTTGTTTTAAAATTGCAGGAGCAGCCCATGTAAAATAAAGGATATGCACTTGTTTTTTAAGTGTAAAAAAAAATATTTTTTTTTGAAGAACATGAAAATCTGCCGGGGGGGGGTGGAAAGATTTAACTGAATCGGGGGACTAAATGACCCGTTCGTCCCGTAAGAATGAGTCATTTAATGATCAGCTGCCTGTCCCCCCCCATTGCCTGCGCTTTGATTTCAGAACGAAGTGGGCGACTTTGTGATCAAATCCTGGGTGTACCATGTTATGACCATCCCAATTTTTTGTTTTGAAAGATCATCTCCATGGTGATATGAAATACAGATGGAAAAAAAAATAATTGTGATATGCGGTCCCACAGGGGTTGGTAAAACCGGGTTTGCCATCGCACTTTCCACCATTTTTAATGGGGAAATCGTGGGTGCGGACTCCATGCAGATTTACCGGCATTTTGATATTGGAACGGCAAAGCCTGATGCGGACGAACGCCGTCAGGCTATCCATCACCTTGTGGATTTTGCTGATCCCCTGGATAATTTTGATGCTGCCCGGTTTGTGTCCTTGGCCGATGCTGCCATTGATGACACGCTCTCCCGAAATCGGTTGCCCATTGTGGCCGGGGGAACGGGGTTCTATATCAAAGCCCTTCTGCACGGTCTGTTCCAAGGACGTACCGCAGATGAAAAAATCATTGCCCGCCTGGAGGCGGATGCCGCAAACATGGGATCAGCCGTGCTCCATGAACGGCTCATGGTGGTGGACCCTATTGCTGCTGCCCGGATACACCCCAATGACCGATTTCGGGTGGTGCGGGCTTTGGAGGTTTTTGAGAGTACAGGACAGCCCCTTTCCCATTTTCATACAAAACATCAGTTTGCCCCCTGCAGATACAAGGCTTTGAAACTGGGATTGACCATGGATCGGGAACGTCTGTACAAAAGGATTAATCACCGGGTGGATCTCATGCTGGAAATGGGGTTGGTAAACGAGGTGATAGGGCTCAGGCAGATGGGATACCACTGCGGTATTAAAGCCATGCAGTCCATTGGATACCGCCATGTATGCGATTACCTCAATGGCCGGACCACCCATGAAGAGATGGTTGTTCTGCTTAAACGTGATACCAGGCGCTATGCCAAACGCCAGTTCACATGGTTTAGAAATGAGAAAGACATGGTCTGGGTTGAGCCGGATCAAGTTGCAAAGGCCGTTGAACTTGTGGCTCAATTTATGGAACAAAACTACGACAAACCCATGGGGTGATAAATGGAAGGTGATATGGCTGGAAAGAGATGTGCAGGAATGTTTGTGTGGCTGATGCTTGCCGGTGTGCTGCTTGCCTGCGGGTGTGCCAAAAAACAGGTGACTTCTGGGCCGATATCCCCCCGGCCCGTACCCCCCGTTGTGCAGGAGAAAAAACAATCTCCAGATAAAGCCCCGGCTGAAACATATACGGTGTCGGCCCTGATAAAGAAGGGGAAACAGCTGGCCGGGGTGGGCAACTACCGTGCGGCTCTGGATGTTTACGGTACGGCTCTGACCCTGGCATCGGGCCATGAGATGGTTCAGATCCTTGATCTTGTGGAGCAGGTACTGTTTAAATGCGATGTGCCCCTGCTGCAGGAACTCATGGGTGTAACGGATCATAACATCCCCCCTTCCATGCTGCTGTATTCCCTGGGTTACCGGTATGCAGCCCGGGGAGATAAGGATCGCTCCCGGGAAACTTTACAGTCCTATCTCCAACAATATCCCCGGGGGCGGCGAGCCGAGGACGCAAGGCAGCTCATGGAAATTCTTTCTGTTAAAAAAGAATCGGGGGTTAAAATTGGGTGCCTGCTGCCCCTTTCCGGAAAATATGCAGTATTTGGTCAAAGGGCGCTGAAGGGGGCTCAGGTGGCCCTGGCCCGGTTGATTCCCCGGTACGGGGATCGCATTGTTCTGTTGGTGCGCGATACCGAATCAGATGAGCAGGTTGCCCGTTTGCGCATGCAGGAACTTATATCTGCCCAGGTGATGGCCATTGTTGGTCCCATGGTCACTGCCGTGAATGTTGTCGATCTGGCACAGACCCATGGTATTCCCATGATTGCCATGACCCAGAAAGAAGCGTTGTCCCGCAGAGGAGGGTATGTTTTTACCAATTTTATTACGCCTGCCATGCAGGTAGATTCCTTGGTGTCCCACGCCATGATGCATCTCGGGGTAAGGCGGTTTGCCGTGCTTCATCCCCGGGATAAATACGGCATGGCTTTGATGCAGCTTTTTTGTCAGCGGGTGACGGAAATGGGGGGCACGGTTCAGAAGGTTGTGGCCTATGATGGGGGGCAAACCGATTTTTCCCGGGAAATTAAACGGGTTGCCGGTTTTGATGATCCCCGTCTCCAGACCGCCCTGCGACGGGCCAAGAGCCAAGATACACAGAGTAGTGCCGCTGGTGGCAAGTCGGAAGCCATTGTCAACTTTGACGCAATCTTTATCCCCGACGGCCCGTCACGGTTGGCATTGATCCTGCCCCAGCTGATTTATAATGATGTCACAGGCACTCATCTTCTGGGAACCAATATTTGGCATCAGACGTCATTGATTCAACAGGCTGGAGATTATGTGAGAAATGCCGTTATCACCGACGGCTATTTTGCCGACAGTAGTCGACCGGAAGCAAGACGGTTTAAAGAGCAATTCATGGCCATGTTCGACACGTCCCCGCAATTTATTGAAGCCATTGCCCATGACACATTGTCCATCCTGGTGGAAACCGTCATGGATCCTGCCGTGACCTCGCCTGAAACCCTTAAAGACGCCCTCACCGGCACACGGATTTTTGAGGGGGCCACGGGAAAAACCCTGTTTGACAGGGATGGAAAATTGCACAAGGAGCTTTTTTTTCTGACAGTGAAAAATAGGGCCTTTGTGGAAATCACACCCTAAGCTGAAGGGTTTACCAGGGAGCCCTGGCCCGTAGCTTCCAGCACAGACTGCCACAACCTGCCATGGGGGTCCACCTGTTTTCTTGTGCCTGCTGACGCCTCCATGGGGATGTGCACATAGTGGTTGTTCCAGTGGCTGATAAGAAGACCTGTTTTGCCTGCCATCCCCGCATGAACGGCGTTTCTGCCCAGAAATCCGCAGTAGACACTGTCATTGGAATTGGCGGGCAGGCTTCGGATCATGTAGCTTGGGTCAATGTACTTCAGTGTGATGGGAATTTGTTTTTCATCAAACCACTTTGTGATTTCATTTTTTATGAAGATGCCGATATCCTTGAGTTTGATGTTCCCTGAGGGATCATATTCGGTGGCTTGGTCCGTGAAAAATTTCTGTCCAGCCCCTTCGGCCACCACAATGACGGCGTGCTTTCGCTGGGTGATCCTGTTTTCCAGGGCCGATAAAAATCCCGATGCACCGTAAAGATCAATGTCTATTTCCGGAATGAGCACAAAATTGGCGTCCTGCTGGGCCAGGGCCGCCGTGGCGGCCAGAAAACCCGAATGCCGTCCCATGAGTTTTATAAGGCCGATGCCGAAGGGGTAACCTGCCGCCTCGTTGTGGGCCCCCTTGATGGCGCAGGTGGCAATGTCCACGGCGGTGTCAAACCCAAAGGATTTGGAGACCAGGAAAATATCATTGTCAATGGTTTTGGGTATGACAATGACGCTGATTTTCAGGTTTCGCTCCTTTACCTTGTCGGCAATTTTCTTGCCTGCCATGAGCGTGCCATCCCCTCCCACCATGAAAAGAATACCGATACTCATGCGTTCCAGACAGTCCAGTATGGCATCCATGTCCTGGGTGCCTCGGGATGAGCCCAGAACCGTTCCCCCCATGTCCATTATCTGGGAAACATAGGCTGGTGTCAGGGGGACAGTGTCGTGGCCGTATTGGGGGATAAAACCCTGGAGGCCGTATTTCATGCCGTAGACGTGCCGGACTCCGTAGCAGTGGTGGAGTTCCAGAAACACCGATCGGATAATATCGTTGAGACCGGGGCAAAGACCGCCGCAGGTGACGATGGCGCATTTGAGCTTGCTGGGATCAAAATAGATTTTTTTCCGGGGGCCTGCCTTTTCAAAACTGGGGATGGTGCCGTGGTTTTCCAGGTGTGCGGTTATTTTCTCCGGGTCCACCGAGTAGGATATCCGATGGTGATCGGATACAAAATTTTGGGTGTATCCTCCCTGGCTGCGGCTGGCAAGGGGGGAGTCAATGGCCGCATCCCCCAATGTGTCAATGGCGGTGATCAGATCCGTTGTCTGCATGGTCCGTTTCCTTTTTTTTCCTTAAAATAAAGGGTCCTTAACCCTGAAGGTGTCCGTTGGAAAAGGTAAAAGCGCCTTTGCCCAGGATATCGTGCAGGTGCAGAATTCCCAGCACCTGACAGTTTGTGTCTGTGACCGGTAAAATGGTGATCTGTCGTTTTTCCATGATGTTCAGGGCCTGGTAAAGGGGGGCGTCTGCTTCAATGACAAGGGGAGAGCGTGTCATTACCTCTCCTGCGGATAAATGGTTAAATCCCTGGGGGTGTAAAGCCGCCAGATGACGGATGTCACCGTCTGTGATGATCCCCGTGAGTTTTTTTTCTTTATCAAGCACAAAAACAGCCCCCAGGCGAAACTGATCCATCTGTTCCACTGCCTTTACAAGGGGATCTGTCGGTGATACCCAGGGAATTTTGGAGTTTGCGTACATGATTTCCCCCACGGGAAAGGAGAGGCGTTTTCCCAGTGCACCACCGGGGTGGGAACGTTTGAAGTCATTTTTCCCAAAATGTTTTTTGTCAATCAATACAACCGCCAAAGCATCCCCCATGGCCAGCTGGGCCGTGGTGCTGCAGGTGGGTGCAAGCCCCAGGGGACAGGCCTCTTTTTCCACCCCGGTGTCAATCACCAGGCTGCAGAAGGATGCCATGGTGGATTGGGGATTGCCGGTGAAGGCGATCATGGTGCACCCCATATCCTTGATGGACGGAAGCAGAAGGTTGAGTTCCCCGGTTTCCCCGGAATTGGATATGGCGATGAACACATCTTTTTGCGATACCATGCCAAGATCTCCGTGCATGGCCTCCACGGGATGAAGAAACATGGCGTTGGTACCCGTGCTTGAAAGAGTGGCCACGATCTTTCTGCCGATGAGCCCGGATTTTCCAATGCCGGAAATAATCACCCTTCCCGAGGTGTTGCAGATCACCTCCACCATGCGGTCAAAATCCGCACCGATTTTTTTTGTCAGGTTTAAAATGCTTTCCGCTTCGAGGCGCAGAACCGCCACTGCCTGTTCTGTGGCCATGCTTTTTTTTTGTTTCATTTGCATCCATTGTTTTTAGGGGGATTACATTGGGCCCCCACCATGATTGTCGGGCTTGAGCACAATCTCGCCCATGCTGGGGATGGGGCAGGCCCACATACTGATCCACATTATTAATATGTTAATTCATAAAAATCAAGACTTGTTGCCTCTGATGCCCCCCTGGGGCCTGCTGCAAATCCGTTCCCGGGAATGCGCAGTACCGCATGGACAGGTCATGAATCGATATGTTGACATAATTTTAAATTATGGTATAGTGATTTGCTCAAAAAATATTGAGTTTGCAATTACAGGGCGGAAACCTAAGCTGGGTTTCCATTATTTTTTTTTGCCATAATGATACGGGGTTAATACAAAATGATTTGTGATACTGTAAGAAAGGGTGATGAGTGTGTTTTCATGGCCGCAAACGGCTGTAAATATATTGGCGGTGCCTGCAAACCAGTGATTGAACAATGCGAAGGCTGCCAGCGGGTTTCCGAGTATGAAACCGGTAAATTTTGCACGGCTGCGCCGGATCCTGCACTGAAATGGAAACTTGGAAACTGCAACATGGCCACCCATGTGAAAACTGTTGTGGAAACCAAGAAACAGAAAATCAACCCCATCAAGGCATCCAAAAGAAGATAGTTTTGATGCTGGATACCATTGGGCCATGGCAGCTGTACAGAAAATTTCACAGAGGCTGTCGTGTCCAATGGCGCTTTTTACCTTCCACCATTCCCGTCGCTGGTCTGGTATGCTGCTTAACCGTGGACTTTAAAAAAATCAGGATTGATGTGACACCATGAACGTGCTGGCAGAACAGTTAAATACTGTTATCAGGCAATCAAACCCATATATATATGATATGCTGTCCTGCATGGGAAAAGCCCTTTTCTTTCCCAGGGGAATCTTGACCCAGAGTGCAGAGGCAAAACAAAAGGCCCATAAAATCAATGCCACCATCGGCATTGCAAAGGAAAAAGGTCATGTGATGGGCCTTGGTGCCATTACCACCCCCGTGAAAGGGCTGGCGCCGGATGATTATCTTCCCTACGCCCCTTCCTTTGGACTTGCCCCCCTTCGTGAACGATGGCAGCAGTCACTTTTTCAAAAAAATCCATCCCTTGCTGGACAGAGCGTAAGTCTTCCGGTGGTGACATCGGGGATTACCCATGCTGTGAGTGTTTTTGGCGATATGTGGATTGATCCCGGTGACGTTGTTATTCTCCCGGACATGATGTGGGGGAACTACAATATGACCTTTGGTGTCCGGAATCAAGCCCAGGTGGTCACCTATAACACCTTTAATCCCGATCTCACCGGCCTGGATCTTGATGCCTTTGAAGCTGCTATGACCGCCCGGGCCGCCACTGCAGACAAGGTGATTACCGTTCTTAATTTTCCCAACAACCCCAGCGGGTATGCCCCCACCCTTGCCGAAGCGGAAAAAATCGTTGCTATATTACTTGATATTGCCCAAAAGGGGACCAATGTGGTGGTGGCTTGTGACGATGCCTATTTTGGTCTTTTCTTTGAACCGGAAACCATGAAGGAATCGGTTTTTTCCCTTCTGGCAGGCAGCCATGAACGCATTGTCGCCATCAAGCTGGACGGGGCCACAAAAGAGGACTACGTCTGGGGTTTAAGAACAGGATTCGTCACCTATGGTTTTTGTGCAGACCAGCAACTTGAAGCCCTTTACGGGGCCATGGAGCAGAAAACGGCCGGGTGCGTCCGGGGCAATATTTCCAATGTGTCCCACCTGAGCCAATCCCTGATTTTAAACGGGATGAACCATCCGGGATATGAGGACGAAAAAAAAGAAAAATTTAATATCCTGAAAAAACGGGCCATGGCCATTAAACAGGTCCTTACAGATGAGGTTTACCGGGATCACTGGGATGTGTATCCATTTAATTCAGGGTATTTCATGTGTATTCGCCTGAAAAATGTGGATGCGGAAATTCTGCGGTTGCATCTGCTTGATACCTATGGAGTAGGCCTTATCTCCATTGGTCATCAGAATATCCGGGTGGCATTTTCATCCATGGAAGAAAATGAGGTAAAAGAGCTGTTTGACATCATACTGAAAGGGATAAAAGATCTCACGTGATGATGATGCCTTGAAAAAACGGGGCCTGGTCACAACATCTGCCAGCCCCCATTGGCCGCCAATCATGACGGCTGGCCAATGTATGTGAACAGGCCCAAAAACGTGATCACCAGGTCTCAGACAAATAAAATGATGACTAAAAAAGGAACGTATCGGACACGATTGACCCAGTGGTTCTCATCTGGAGAGATCGCCCATGCCGGTCGGTGGCTGTTTCGGTTTATTCTCATCGGAATCATTGCCGGAATGGGCTCTGTTTTATTTCATTACCTGTGTGAGCTCGGGGTACACTATTTTCTGGATCTCATGGCCGGTTATCGACCGAGTACACCGGCCGGAGAACACCATCTGTTTGCCCACACGAATACGCCCTTTAATCGTTGGATACTTTTGCTTCTCCCTGCTGCCGGGGGGCTTGTCAGCGGTTTTCTGGTGTACACCTTTGCCCCGGAAGCAGAGGGGCACGGCACCGATGCCGCCATTGAAGCCTATCACCAGAAGGGGGGGTATATCCGTGGCCGGGTGCCCATCATCAAGACCATCACCTCTGCCATTACGTTGACCACGGGTGGTTCCGGGGGCAGGGAAGGCCCCATTGCCCAGATTGGTGCTGGATTCGGATCGTTCCTGGCCACTAAAATGCATCTCTCCGACCGAGAGCGTCGCATCATGATGGCTGCCGGTGTGGGGGCAGGGGTGGGAAGTATCTTCCGTGCCCCACTGGCAGGCGCATTGTTTGCCGCTGAAGTGCTGTACCGGGATCCGGAGTTTGAAGCTGATGTCATCATTCCCGCCGGTATTTCGTCGGTGGTGGCCTATTGCATCTTTTGCCTTGTCTTTGGCTGGGGGTCTCTTTTTGACTCGCCGGGGTTTAAATTTCAAAATCCCCTGGAGTTGGGCCCTTATGTGGTTTTGGCCTTGGTTTTGGTGTTTACCGCAGTGTTTTATGTCAAGGTTTTTTACGGTGTTACCCACCTGTTTCGACGATTTTCCATTCCCAATCATATCAAGCCGGCCATCGGCGGATTGATCACCGGCATAATCGGTTTTTTTCTTCCCTATACCCTGGCCTTTGGGTATGGCTATGCCCAAAAAGCCATTTTCAATGAACTCTCCATCTCCATTCTTTTTGCCCTGGCCGTGGGCAAGATTCTCACCACCTCCTTTTCCATCGGGTCCGGGGGTAGCGGTGGGGTGTTCGGTCCCTCTGTTGTCATTGGCGGTGCCATGGGCGGTGTGGTGGGTAAATTGTTTCACCTTTTTATTCCTGGCGTGGTGACTGCCCCCGGTACCTTTGTCATTGTGGGCATGGCCGGATTTTTTACGGCGGTGTCAAACACCCCCATTTCCACCATTATTTTTGTCAGTGAGATGACCAATTCCTATCATCTGCTGTTGCCAAGCCTTCTAGTGTGCTCCATCTGCTATCTCATCTCCCAGCGCTGGACCATCTATGAAAAACAGGTGAAAAACCGAGTGGATTCGCCAGCCCATGCCGGGGAGTTCATGATGGATATTCTCCAAACCATGAAGGTGGAAGATCTTATGCACCTGGTGAAAAATGTGTCCCATGTGCGTGAGGATATGCCCTTTTCAAAATTTAAAAAAATATTCTCCGCCACCAAGCAGCATTATTTTCCGGTGATGAACCGGGATAACCGGTTTTGCGGCATCTTTTCCAGCACCGATATCCGGGAGGTGATTTTTACCATTCATCTGGAAGATCTGGTCGTGATGAGAGATATCATGGTGTCCGATATTATTGTCACCACCCCTTCTGAAGATTTAAATACGGTGCTTTTAAAATTGACACAGAAAAACATTGATGCCCTGCCCGTGGTCAAGGAGGATGATCATGGGGTGTTTATGGGGCTTCTTTATCGTCGGGATGTGATTAATCATTACAACCGAGTGATTCAGAAAATGCGGGAACCAAAGGATAATCCACCTTCATGAGGAACAGCCCCTTTGCCGGGGCTGTGGCCGGGGCAATGCGTCGATCCCGGGCCTTAAGAATGGTCTGGAATTCTTGGGCTGTCAGTTTCAGAAGCCCTGCCTCCACCAGGCTGCCCATAATATTTCTCACCATGAATCTTAAAAATCCATTTCCTTTTATTTTAAATACCAACCGATGTGTATTTCCGGGTTCAAGGGGTTCCACCACGGCCTTGTAAATTTGTCGAATGGTGTGGGCCCGGGGACTGCCAGCTCCCTCAAAGGACTTAAAATCGTGGGTACCTGTTATGAGACCACAACAGCGATTCATGGTATGGATGTCCAGGGGTCGGGATATGTGCCATGAAAAATTTCTACCCACGGCACAGGGGTCTTGCCGGTTCAGGATGTGGTAGTGGTAGGTTTTGGCCATGGCGTGGAACCGGGCATGGAAATCATCGGGGACCTGCTCAATGTTTTGGACGACAATGGGGCCCTTCATCATGCGGTTAATTCCCCGTTTGATATCCCTGCCATCCATGGTTGTATTTGCATGGAAATTGGCTGTCTGACCCATGGCATGAACCCCGGCATCGGTGCGGCCTGATCCGGTAATACCAATATCCTGATTCAGGATAATGGACAAAAGCCGCTGCAGTTCTCCCTGGACGGTCAATTGCCGGGGTTGGACCTGCCATCCGGCGTAAGGGGTACCGTCATATTCAATGGTGATTTTGAAATTTTTCCGGGTGGATGACATGAAAGACCTGGCAATGCGGGTAAAGGGTTACAGTCGGTTGCACGGCACATTGGCCAGCACGAACTCAAAATAATCGTCCATGAGTTCCTTATACTTTTCCTGGGGATAATCTTTGCCGCAGACCCTGCAGCTTAAGTACACCCGTGTTCAGGTGCGTTTCAGGATCAGTTTGCCGTCGCAATGGGGGCAGTTTACCTTTAAGTTATCCATACTTCCATGTTTCCTTATGGCTGTTTTTCTGTTAAAAGCCGATGTTAAGGTTCCGGCTTGATCATCGAGTAAAGGATTTTTTTACAATAATGCACCATATGCAAAAGTCAAACAGAGGGATGAAAATACAATGAAAGGCTTTCAATTCAACGGCATTGCCGCCGGGATCAAGACCAACGGCAAAAAAGATCTCGGTATTATTTATTCGGAACGGCCCGCATCCGCAGCGGCCCTTTTTACCACCAACAAGGTGGTGGCGGCACCGGTGATACTGGGACGGGAGCGCATGGCCGCAGGACTTTGCCAGGCAGTGGTGGTCAATTCGGGCAATGCCAATTGTTTCACCGGAGAACAGGGATATAAAGATGCCCTGGAAACCGCCCGCCTGGCTGCAAAAGCCCTGGAAATTCCGGAAACCCTGGTTATGGTTGCTTCCACCGGGGTCATCGGTGCTCCCCTGCCCATGGAAAAAATGAAGGCGGGCATTCCCCTTGTCATTGAAGACATGAAAAAGGACGGAGTCGATGATTTTGCCGAGGCAATTCTCACCACGGACCTTGCCAGAAAGATGGTCTATAAAACCTGCTCCATCAAAGGGCGCACCTTCACCGTGTGCGGATTTGCCAAGGGTTCCGGCATGATCCGTCCCAACATGGCCACCATGCTGGCTTTTGTGTGCACGGATCTGGATATTTCCTCCTCCCTTTTAAAGACGACCCTTCAAAAGGGATGTGAAAAATCCTTTAACCGTATTTCCGTGGATGGGGACACCAGCACCAATGACATGGTCATTGCCATGGCCAACGGCATGTCCGGGGCGGTCCTGGAAGACAGCGACGATGCCCTGGAGTTTCAGAAAATCATGGATGAGGTCATGCTGGTTCTTTCTAAAATGATCGTCCGGGATGGTGAGGGTGCCACTAAACTTGCCCGTATTGATGTACGGGGGGCCTTATCTCTGGAGGATGCTTTTATGGTCGCCGAAGCCATAGCCCATTCCAACCTGGTGAAAACCGCCCTTTATGGCGAAGATCCCAATTGGGGACGGATTACCGCGGCAGCGGGCCGATCCGGTGCCATGGTGGACCCCGATAAAATGGACCTTTTCTTCGGAGATGTGGCCTTGGTTAAAAAAGGGGTGTGGCAGGGGGTGGAGGCAGAGAAACAGGCGGCCCAGGTCATGAAAAATGATGAACTTGAGATGGTGCTGGACCTGAATCTCGGGCAGTTCAGTGATTTTTTTCTGTTCTGTGATTTTTCCGAAGATTATGTCAAGATCAACGCCGATTATCGCTCATGATGAGACTGCAGAAATTTTTATCCCGGGCAGGGGTGTGCTCCCGACGTCAGGGGGAGGTATTCATTTCTCAGGGCCGGGTGAGGGTGAATGGATCGGTGGTTACCCAGCCGGGAACCCAGGTGGACCCAGCCATGGATGCGGTCACCGTTGACGGAAAAAAAGTGGGGCTCAGCCCGGAAAAAAAATGGTGTTACATCGCTCTGAATAAACCCGTGGGGGTGATTTCTTCCTGTGTACGCCAGGGAAGGGAACCCGTTGTGGTGGATCTGGTGGATGTTTCCCGGCGGATTTATCCCGTGGGACGACTGGACAAGGACTCCTGCGGGTTGATCCTGCTCACCGATGATGGCGATCTTCACAATCGTCTTTCCCATCCGTCTTACAACCATGAAAAAGAGTACAGTGTTACAACGGTTCAGCCGGTGAGCCGGGGTGCCCTGGAAAAAATGGCCAGGGGCATTGTGTTGGACGGTAAAAAAACCCGCAGTGCAAGGGTGTGGCGAACCGGTTCCCATGGATTCAAGATTGTGCTCAAACAGGGGATTAACCGGCAGATCCGTCGCATGGTGAGTAAAACCGGAAATGAGGTGGCTCACCTCAAGCGTTTGAGGATGGGCACTGTGACCCTGGGCTCCCTGACCGAAGGGGCCTGGCGACATCTTACCCCGGAGGAGGTACGGGCGCTTCAGGCCTCCCCGGGGAAGTGAGACGTACAGAGTGTTGAGTCAGATATTAAAAAAAGAATTCTTTCTCTTACAGGGCCTGGATGCCGATGGCTTTTTTCACCCGTTCCAGCATGGGGGCGGCATATTCCCGGGCCCGGAGAGCACCCTGTTTTAATATGGCATCAATGTCGCCGGGGGATTTTATAAGTTCGCTATAGGTCTCCCGGGGGGTTTTGAGCACTTCGTTTAAATGTTCAAACAATTCCTGCTTCATGGTGCCCCAGCCAATGCCGTTGCGGTATCTTTGGGCCATGGCAGCGGTCTCCTCTTTGGTGGCAAAGGCCTTGTAAATGGCAAACAGTGTGCAGGTGTCAGGATCTTTGGGCTCTTCCGGGGCAAGGGAGTTGGTCTTGATCTTCATGACCAGCTTCCTTAGCTTTTTTTCCGATTCAAAAAGCGGGATGGTGTTGTTGTAGCTTTTGCTCATCTTGCGGCCATCAAGGCCAGCCAGCACCGCTGTGGTTTCGTCCACCACGGCTTCGGGCAGAATAAAGTGCTCTCCAAACTGATGATTGAACCTGCCGGCAATGTCCCTTGTCATCTCCAGGTGCTGGATCTGATCCCGTCCCACGGGTACCTTTCTGGCATTGAACATGAGAATGTCCGCGGCCATGAGAATGGGATAGCAGAAAAGTCCCATGGTGATCTCTTTGTCCAGGTCCTTTCTGCCAGCCGTCTCGTTGTCTGCCACAGCAGCCTTGTAGGCATGGGCCCGGTTCATAAGACCCTTGGCGGTCATGCAGGTGAGGATCCAGCTCAGCTCCGGGATTTCCGGGATGTCGGTCTGGCGGTAAAAAATGGAGGTTTTGGTGTCCAGACCCAGGGCGATCCAGGTGGCGGCCACTTCCAGGGCGGATTTGCGGATACGTTCCGGGTCCTGACATTTGATGATGGCATGATAATCGGCAAGAAAATAATAACATTGCCTGTTTTCTTCCCGGCTGGACGCGATGGCGGGGCGAATGGCCCCTACATAGTTGCCCAGATGGGGGGTGCCTGTTGTGGTAATGCCTGTGAGGTGGTCTGCATTTTTCATGGTGTGCATTTTATAAGCGTTCCTTTGGAAATAATGTACTTTGTGTGGTGTTTCGGTTATCTAATTCGGATTATCAGAAACCCTGGCGTTTATCAACTGATTTGTCCCGAGACAAAGGGAGGGGGCAGGTGGTGTTTTTTCACAAATGCCAGTTCTGCTTCCTTGTCCGGCAGACGTCCATCGAGTTTTTCATCCAGCACCGACTGGATGATGGTATTAAATGTCGGGCCTGGTTTCAGTCCCATGGCAATGAGATCCCGGCCCTGGATTTCAGGTTTTATATCTTTAAGCTGGGTATAGTAAAGAGAGATCCCTTTTTTAACCCGTTCACTGCGGGTGCAGGCCATGATGTAAAGCAGATGCTCGGCTCTGAAAATATGTACCATGGCATACAGGCCACTGTGGTTGGGGGGGAATCGATGTTCCAGGATGTAAAGCCGTTCTTCGGCCTTGAGGCGATCCTTTAAAATCAGTTTTATCTGGGAGGGCGACAGCCTGAGCCGTAAACAGATGTCCTGGACCACCTTATAGGGGCACTTGCGGATCATCACCATGAAATAAATGGCCCATCCCATGCACGGGGTATCAAGGTAGAGAAGATCATGCCAGGCAATAACCTTTTGTACGGCCCCCAGGTTTTCAATGACGGCATTATCAAGGATCAGGGAGGGGTGAATTACCTTTTCCAGATGATACTCTCGAAGGCTTTCAATGGCCGGGATGGGGTTGTCTTCTTCAAGGATCTGCTGGAGTTCGGAAAATACCCGTCGGCCGCTGAGTTTTCTGAAGAAATCAAATTTCACGGCGTTGCGGATGAGGTTTTGGGTCATTTTTCCGATGGTGAAGTCAAACCGGTTGGCAAATTTGATGGCCCTGAATACCCGGGTGGGATCCTCGACAAAGCTTATGTTATGGATGGTGCGGATGGTTTTATCTTTAAGGTCCCGTTGGGCCCCGAAAAAATCAATGAGGGTGCCAAAGGCGTTCTTGTTGAGCCGTATGGCAAGGGTATTGATGGTGAAATCCCTTCTGAACATATCCCGTTTGATGGAACTCATTTCCACCGTGGGCAGCGCCGCCGGGGCATTGTAATACTCCGTGCGGGCCGATGCCACATCGATTTTAAATCCGTCGGGCAGTACCATCACCGCCGTTCCAAACTCCCGGTGGATATTGCATCGACCGCCTTTTTTATCAATAAATTTTTGGGCAAAATCAATTCCGTCTCCTTCCACCACCACATCAATGTCTTCACTTTTGCGGTAAAGCAGCAGATCCCTTACAAAGCCCCCCACCACAAAAAGATTCAGACCCAGGGCATCACCGGCAGCGCCGATTTCCATGAGCAGATCGCCTATGGCAGGGGTCAATCGTTCTTTGATCAAATGGGATACATTGCGCTGTTTGGCATTCTGCTGGGTGGTGATAAGACCATGTCGGGAGGCTTTTTCATCCTTGCTGCGGCGAACCAGATGGTTTAAAAGATCGGTGCGGGTGATTACCCCGATGACCCTGTCATTCTCCACGACGGGCAGAAGACGCTGTTTTCCATCCATGATGCGGGCTTCAATCTCCATGAGACCTGCCCGGGGGGATATGGTGGAAATTTCCGTTGACATGTATTCGCTGGCGGGCAGGTGTCCCAGCTGATGGTAACCGGTTTTCTCAATGATCTGCCGGGTGATGTATCCGGTGATGTGATGGGGATCATCCGATGACACCAGAAGGGCATTGACATTGCATCGAGTCATCATGATGCCGGCATCATGGCAGGACATAGTGTCCCGGATGATGAGCGCCGGAGTGGACATCAGTTCTCTGGCAATGCTGATGGGGGTTACATGGGTTTTTAAAATTCCAATGAGTTCCTGCTCCACCTGGGCTAGGGTTTTGTCGGTGATGGCGGCGGATGCTGCGCTGGCATGGCCTCCCCCGCCCATGGCGGACAAGATTGTCCCCACATCCACCTCCGGAATACGGCTTCTGGCAATGATGTTTACCTTGGTTTCCATGAGTACAATGGCAAAAAAGACATCCAGATTGTCAATTTTCATAACCATCTGGACAATGGTGGCAATATCTGAAATATATCCAGGGGAAGAGATGGTGGAGATATGAATTTCCACCCCGTTGATGGTGTGGGAAATTTTTTCATTGAGCAGTTCGTTGAGCCAGGCCACCTGATCGGTGCGGATTTCCTTGGCCGTTAAATCGGCAATGGTGTTGAGATTGGCACCGCAGGAGAGAAAAAAAGCAGCTGCCAGCAGATCTGCTTCGGTGGTGACAGAAAAGGTGAAAGACCCGGTGTCCTCATATATTCCAAGGGCCATCACCGTGGCCTCCTCCGGGGAGATGTCAATGGCTTTTTTCCGGATCAGCCGTGCAAGAATGGTGGCGGTGGCGCCGGTGGCCTGTACGTGGGTAACCTTTCCCGTGATATCTCCTTTTTTGTCTGGATGATGGTCATAGATGTGAATTTCCACGTTTTTTCTTTTTAAAAGTTCGGCCACGGCGGGGATACGATGGGGCTGTCTCGTATCCACGACCACCAGTGTGCGGGTCTTGGAAAAGTCTATGTTTTTCGGGCTTTCCATGTTAAAAAGGTAGCTCACAGAGCTGATGAAAAAGTCCCTGAGGCTTTTTTCCTGGGAGCCGGGAAAAATGACCACAGACTCGGGATATAATTTTTGGGCGGCCAGCATGCTGGCAATGGCATCAAAATCCGCATTAACGTGACTTGTGATAATGGTTTTCGGCTGAATTTTTTTTTCTTTTTTCAAGCGATGGCGGCTCCTTTTGATGCGGGTTCGGATGTATTGCTCATTTCCACGGCTGGGTGCTTATTAACATTTGTGGTCGGGAAAACCAAGGAGAACCTTGCATTGGACTGTCTGGAAGTCAACGGATTTTATAAGGAGGATGATAAGGCATGACGCTGTATCTCTGGAAGGGTAAGAATCCCAAAAAAAAGACCGTTAAGGGTGAAATGGAGGCAGAAACCGTTGAACAGGTTCGTGCAAATCTGCTGCGCAGAAAAATTACCGCCACATCCATCAAGAAAAAACCCAAGGACCTGTTTGAAAATATTTCCTTCTTACAGCCAACTGTTACGGAAAAAGACGTCATTATTTTTTCAAGACAATTTTCCACCATGATTGATGCGGGTCTTCCGTTACTTCAATGCCTTGACATTCTTCAGACCCAGCAGGAAAATCCCACCTTTAAAAAAATATTGAAAGAGATTAAAACCTCAGTTGAAAGCGGGGACACTTTTGCCGATTCCCTTGGTAAATTTTCCCATGTGTTTAATGATTTGTATGTAAATATGGTTGCCGCCGGTGAAGCCGGTGGTATTCTTGATATTATTCTGAGAAGATTATCGGCCTACATGGAAAAAATGGCCAAACTGAAAAAACAGGTAAAGGGTGCCATGACCTATCCGGCCATCACCATGGCAGTGGCCATTGTGGTGGTGGGTATTATTCTTGTGTTTGTTATTCCTGTTTTTGCCCAGATGTTTGAAGGCTTTGGTTCTTCTCTCCCGGCCCCCACAATGATGGTGGTGAATTTAAGTGAGTTTGTCATCGGGAAAATATGGTACATTTTGGGAGGGGGATTTGCAATCATGTTTAGCATAAAAAAAATTTATAACACCAAAAAAGGGCGGATCATCATGGATGATCTGTTTTTAAGATTGCCGGTTTTCGGCCTTTTGATCCGCAAGGTGGCGGTGGCCAAATTTACCCGGACCATGGGAACCATGATGTCAAGCGGAGTGTCCATTCTGGAGGCCTTGGAAATTGTGGCCCGGACAGCGGGTAACAAAACGGTTGAGTTTGCCGTTCTTGATGTCCGGTCCGCCATCTCAGAGGGGCGTTCCATGGCTGATCCTCTGCTGGAAAGCGGGGTGTTTCCCTCCATGGTCTGCTCCATGATTTCCGTGGGGGAATCCACCGGGGCCCTTGATATCATGCTGGAGAAAATTGCTGATTTCTATGATGAGGAAGTGGACCAGGCGGTGAGTAATTTAACGGATATGATAGAGCCTTTTCTGTTGGTTTTTCTTGGGGTGGTCATCGGTGGACTGGTCATTGCCATGTATCTTCCCATCTTTAAGATGGCCGCTGCCATCGGATAGTGCATCCATGAAAATGCATCGCACAGATCCCGGGGAGATGAAGGGACGTATCCGGTGGCTCATTGCCTTTCGCATGGTTTTTGCCGGGGTGCTTTTCGGGGCCACACTGCTTTTCTGCGCCGGTGAATCCATTCCCTTCACCTCCCGCCCTTTTATTTTTCTGGTGGGGATTGCCCTTGTTCTTTTCCTGCTTTCCGCCATTTACGCCCTTTTGTTGAATTTCTGGGGGGCAAGCCAGTGGTTTGTATATGGCCAGGTGTTTCTGGACACGGTGACGGTGACCATTATTTTGTTTTTAACTGGTGGTTTTTCCAGCGTGTTTACCTTTCTTTATCTTCTGGTGATCATCGGGGTGAGCATGATCCTGCACCGAACGGGCAGTCTGGTGATGGCGGCACTGAGCAGCGTTCAGTACGGGTTGATGATTGATCTGGAATATTATGGGGTTCTGGTTCCCCTGGGTACCAGTGGAGATCTAGCCTCGGCCTATGCCTGGACTCATATCATCTATCGCATGGTGATTATCATGGCCGCCTGTTTTGCCGTGGCGTTCCTGGCAGGTATGCTGGCAGTGCAGACCCGGCGGGCCAGGCATGAACTGGCCCTCATGGAAAGCCATTTAAAGCGGGTGGAAAAGGTGGCGGCCATCGGTGAGCTGGCAGCCGGGATTGCCCATGAAATTAAAAATCCTCTGGCATCCCTTTCCGGTTCCATTCAGCTGCTGAAAGAGGATCTTTCGCCGGGGAGTCCCAATTACCGGCTCATGCAGATCGTGCTTCGTGAGACAGACCGGTTGAGTAAATTGGTGACGGATTTTTTGCTCTTTGCCACTCCCCATCGCATGGATTCAAAACAGATCCGCCTGGACACTGCGGTGCGTGACACCGTTGCCCTGTTTGAACAGGATGAACTGTGCCGGGGGCGTATTCTTATTGATGTGCAGGTGACCGGTGCCGTTCATATATACATGGATGCCGGACATCTTCGCCAGGTGCTGTTTAACCTGTTAAAAAATGCTGCAGAGGCCATTCAGGGGGCAGGTACCATTTCTATCCATCTGGCTGCACCGGCTCAGAAGATGGTGAAGCTTCACATCACCGATACCGGGTGCGGCATGGAACCCCGTGTGCTGGCCATGGTATTTGATCCTTTTTATACCACCAAAAGCCATGGTAACGGTCTGGGGCTTGCCATCACCCACCGCATCATGGAAACCCATGGGGGGAGGGTGGATGTGACAAGTGTGCCCGGGGAGGGAACCCGTTTCAGCCTGATTTTCAAACTGACGGACAATAAACAAAATCTTGACACTGTGCCTTAAAATGGAGTAGTTAATGAAGATTTTTCACACTTGATGGTCAAGTGGATTTATGTTGCTCCCCCCTTTCTGGATTGTGCGGATATGAAAAATTTGACCCTTGAGTGACACTTAACCCATTTATGCATGTAATGCGGGAAATATAATAAATCATGGAAGACTCAAGCGCGCTGCTTAAGGCAAGAAAAGACAAGAATCAGGAACTGGCGGATGCCGGTGTACACTTATATCCCAATGATTTCAGGGTCTCTGACACCATTAATGTGCTTCAGGGTATCGCCGAAACCGCGCCGGACACCCTCGGGGAAGACGGGCGGGAATTTGCCGTGGCCGGTCGGATGATGGCTGTGAACAGTTTTGGGAAATCGGCCTTTATCCGGTTTAAAGATCGAACCGGACAGCTCCAGGCCTATGTGCAGAAAAACAAGGTGGGTAATGACACCTATGCATTGTTTAAAAAACTCGATATCGGTGATTTTTTGGGCCTGACGGGTGTTCTTTTCCAGACCCGCACCGGGGAATGGACCCTGCTTGTCAAGACCCTTCGTCTGCTGTCCAAATCCGTGCGACCCCTGCCCGAAAAATTTCATGGCATTAAAGATCCGGAAAAGCGATATCGCCAGCGGTATCTCGACCTGATCATGAACAGCCAAGCCCGGGAAATTTTTACAAAGAGAAGTAAAACCGTGAGCACCATGCGTCGTTTCTTTGAAGACAGGGATTTCATGGAGGTGGAAACCCCCATGATGCAGCCCCTTCCCGGTGGTGCCGAAGCCACCCCCTTTAAAACATGGCACAATGCCCTTGGTATGGAGCTTTACCTTCGCATCGCACCGGAGCTGTATCTGAAACGCCTGGTGGTGGGTGGGTTTGAAAAAGTATTTGAAATTAATAGAAATTTTCGCAATGAAGGGGTTTCTACCCGGCACAATCCCGAGTTCACCATGGTGGAATTCTACCAGGCCTATGCCAATTATGAAGATCTGATGGATCTCACCGAAGAGATGTTCAGCCACATTGCAAGACAGGTTACCGGTTCCGATACCATAACCTACCAAGGAGAAACCATTTGCTTTGGCGGAAAATGGAGACGGATTTCCATGATGGATTCCCTGGTGGAAATCGGGGGGCTTGATCCCGCCGTTTTAAATTTGGAAGATCCCCAGGGCATGCTGGACCATGCCGAAAAAAATAATATCAAGATCACCAAGAAAGAACGTCCGGGCAAGATCCTGACCAAGCTGTTTGATACCCTGGTGGAACCCAAACTTATCCAACCCACCTTTATTACTGGATACCCGGTGGAGGTGTCACCCCTGTCCCGGAAAAGTGAGATCAACCCCGAACTCACCGATCGATTTGAGCTGTTCATTGCCGGCAGGGAAATTGCCAACGGCTTTTCCGAGATCAATGATCCGGTGGATCAGTATGAACGCTTCCTGGGCCAGGTCGCCCAGAGAGAAGACGGAGACAGTGAGGCCCACATAATGGACGCAGATTACGTTGAGGCCCTGGAGTACGGTATGCCCCCCACGGCGGGCCAGGGCATCGGCATTGACCGGTTGGTGATGCTGTTGACCGATTCTCCATCCATCCGTGAGGTCATTTTGTTTCCCCACATGAAAAAGATCATCTGATCCATAATGTCATTTGAAACCTTCATAGCCGGCAGATACCTGAAGGCAAAAAGAAAAGAGGGATTTATCTCTCTTATCACCCTGCTGTCCATTGCCGGAGTTACCCTTGGGGTCATGGCCCTGGTGATTGTCATTGCCGTCATGAGTGGCGCGGAAACGGAGTTTCGCAATCGGATTCTGGGGGTGGAGCCTCACATTCTCCTGATGGATGCCTCGGGAAATTACCAGGATATGGATGGCCTTGAAAAGCGTATCAGGAATATTGACGGCGTGACGGCGGTATCGGCCATGGTGTTTACCCAGGCCATGATTAAAACCGCTGTGGGCCTTTCCGGGGCTGTGATCCGGGGCATTGATCCCCATGGTCAGGTCAGTCTGATAAAGGGCTATACCCGGGAACAGATGGAGGAACGACTTGTTGCCGGTGCCCCGGGCGGTGCGTTGCCCGGCATTGTGCTTGGCCGGGAACTGGCAAAAAATGTTGGCGTGTCCCCCGGGGACACCCTGGTGTTGATGTCCCCGGGGGGGATGATTTCTCCCATGGGGTACATGCCCTCCCTGAAACGCTTCAGTGTGACCGGGGTATTTGATTCCGGCATGTACGAGTATGACAGTTCCCTTGCCTGGGTTCACATTGATGAAGCCCGCAAACTTCTGGGAACAAAATCCCGAATTTCAGCCATGGGGGTGTGGGTGAAGGATATTTTCTCCGCGTCCCATGTCAAGGATGTCCTTGTGAAAGATCTTGGCTACCCCTATTATGCCAAAGATTGGATGGAAATGAACCAGAGCCTTTTTTCTGCCCTGAAGCTTGAAAAAACCGCCATGTTTATCATTCTGACCCTTATTATCCTGGTGGCGGCATTTAATATCACCAGTGCTTTGATCATGATGGTCATGGAAAAGACCAGGGATATTGCCATCTTAAAGGCCATGGGAGCCACCCCTGCCATGATTCGAAAAATATTTATTTTTCAAGGAATGATTGTGGGCATGACCGGCACTTTTCTTGGCACCCTTTCCGGGGTGGTTATCTGCGTGGTTCTGAAAAAATATCATTTTATTACCCTGCCGGCGGCCTATCCTTTTTCCACCCTGCCAATACAGCTGGAATATCTTGATGTGTTCATGATTGCCGCGGCATCCATGGCCCTTTGTTTTCTTTCCACCTTGTATCCCTGCCGAAGAGCCGGGGTTATGGACCCGGTGGAGGCCCTTAGATATGGCTGATGAACAAGAAGGAAATCTACTGGTATCCTTAAAGGGTATATGCAAGGGATTTAAGACAGCAGATGCCACCATTAATATCCTGGAGGAAGTGGATTTTTCCATCGGCCGGGGGCAGACCATGGCGGTTGTGGGGCCATCTGGTATCGGAAAATCCACCCTGCTTCATATTCTGGGCACCCTGGATCGACCGGATCGCGGCAGTATCTGTTTTAACGGCAGTGAGGTCCTTAAACTGGGAGAGACGGCCCTTGCCCAGTTTCGAAACCGCAGCATCGGGTTTGTCTTTCAGTTTCATCATCTGCTCCAGGGGTTTACTGCCCTGGAAAATGTTATGCTTCCCTGTCTTATAGACCATCAGCCGCCTGACAAGGCAGGCATCCGTGCCGCGGAAATACTCACACGGGTGGGTTTGGACCACCGTCTGGCCCACAGGGTGGAGGATCTGTCCGGTGGGGAACAGCAGAGGGTGGCCATTGCCCGGGCACTTGTATTAAACCCGCCCCTTCTTCTGGCAGATGAACCCACAGGAAATCTGGATAAGGAGAACGGCAGGGCTGTGCATGAGTTGCTTTTGCAGCTGAATCGGGAACTTGGCATGACCCTTGTGGTGGTGACCCATAACCCGGAACTTGCGGCCATCATGGACACTCGGGTGACCCTTAAAAAGTGTCAGGTGGTTGCTGCCATGTAGTTTTTTTTATTTGAAAAAGAAATGACACAAGTCTTAACCTGTGGCGCCACCGGATGACTGGGGTGGTGGAAGTTGAAACCAATCCTAAAAAATGGATGTGATATCATGAAGACATGGATACAAAAAGCGGTGGTTGGGTTAATATTGATTGCTGTGGTGGCTGTGTTGCCTGCAAATGCTATGGGCGCAGATAAAAAAAGCGTTGGCATGTTTCCCCTGAAGGTGCTGTCCGAACAAGATAGCGGACAGCTTGGTTCCCGCATTGAATCAATGATTTCAGAAAATATCGTGGTTGAGGGTGCCCTTGTAACATCCATGGAATCCCATGAAGATATAACCATGGTTGACGATTCAACCCTTCAGACCATGGGGCTTCGTCAGGGGGTGGATTATCTGCTGTGGGGAACGGTGTTTATAGCCGGCCAGAAGATCAGCATGGACGTGAAGGTTAAAGATGTTATTGCCGGCACCGCCCCGGTGTCTTTTTTTTCCGAGGCCCAAGGGCTGGAAAATCTCTTTTCCGCCGTGAATTTGTTGAGTACCCAAATATCAGGTGAGGTTTTTAACCGAAAGCTCATTGAAAAAATAAGTGTCAAAGGCAATATCCGTATTGAGGCAGATGCCATCATAAAAATGGTGCACACCGCCGTCGGGGATATTTACAGCCCGGAGCGTCTTAATACGGATCTTAAGGCCATTTACGGCATGGGCTATTTTGATGATGTCCGCATTGAACGTCAGGATTACGATAACGGCCTTGAAATTATTTATTCTGTTGTTGAAAAACCAAGTGTCCGAAAGGTGAGGTTTCAGGGCAACCGCATATATGAAGAACAGGAGCTGTTTGATGTGATATCCACCAGCACGGGTTCTATCTTGAATATTTACAAATTGAATGCCGATGTGGCAGCCATTCAGACCCTGTACACGGATAAAAATTATCACAACTGTGATATCAGCTATGAGATGAAAGGCCTTGAAAATAATCAGACAGATATTGTTTTCACAATTAAAGAGGGCAAAAAGCTGCGCATTGAAACCCTTGTGCTGGAGGGAAATACCTTTTTTGACAGGAAAAAACTTCTCAAACAGATGAAAACCAGTGAGCAAGGCTTCTGGTCCTGGATTACCTCATCTGGAGATCTGGATCGCAATGAACTGGCCCAGGATGTATATCGTCTTGAGGCCTTTTATAAAAACAACGGATTCATTGATGCCAGGGTGTCTGATCCGGAGGTTGAATTTCATGAAAAGGGTATTTCCGTGAAATTTAAAATCCAGGAAGGAGACCAGTTCCACATTGGCGACATTGCCTTTAAAGGTGATCTCATTGACTCGGAATCGGCTTTGCTTGCGGCTCTGACCTTTAAAACAGGGGATCTTTATTCCAGGGACCTTCTCAGAAGTAACATGTTGTCCCTCACCGACCGCTATGCTGATAAGGGGTTTGCCAATGCCGATGTGGCCCCGTCGGTGGCAAGGGATGTTGAAAAAAAGAAGGTTAACATTTTGTTTAGCATCCAGAAGGGTAAGCCCGTCTATTTTGAACGGATTCTTATTACCGGAAATACCAAAACCCGGGACAAGGTTATCCGCAGACAGATCACCGCCCAAGAGCAGGAACTTTATTCCCTGTCCAAGATTCAAAGAACCACTGCCAACCTGAGGCGCATTGATTATTTTGAAAATGTGGAAGTCAAGCCCACCCGGGGAAGTAGCGAAGACAAAATGGATCTAAATGTGAACATCACGGAAAAAGCCACCGGGGCCTTCAGTTTTGGCGGTGGATACAGCAGTGAGGACAATCTGTTCGGGATGATCTCCGTGTCCGAGCGAAATTTTCTGGGCAAGGGACAGATTGCTTCATTGAAGGCGGAGGTATCCGGTTCCTCCACCAAATATACCTTCAGTTTCACAGAGCCCTGGCTGTTTGATATTCCTCTGTCCGCCGGTATTGATCTCTACAACTGGGATAAAGAGTACGATTATTATGACAAGGACAGCCTGGGGGGAGCCTTGCGCTTCGGGTATAAAATTTTTGACTACACCTCGCTGGGATTTAAATACGGATATGAGGATTTCACCATTGAAAATGTGGAAGAAGATTACACTGATGTGGATGCTGGCAACTACGTAACCAGCAGTATCACCACGTCTCTTCGCTATGATTCCAGAAACAGCGCCTTTAATCCCACCCGGGGATCCGAGCACAGCGCTTCGGTGGAGTATGCCGGGGACTGGCTGGGTGGCGAGATTGATTTTACAAAATACATTGTGGAAACCGGCTGGTATTATCCTCTGTTCTGGAAGTTTACAGGCTTTCTTCATGGACGGGCCGGATTTCTGGATGACCGTTCCAGTGATGACATTGAAATTGACTATGAGCGGTTTTATCTGGGAGGCATCAATTCCGTCCGGGGATATGACTGGCAGGATATTAACGCCACTCCCGAAGGACAGACAGAAGAGCGGGGTGGTGAAAAATTTGTCCAGTTCAATGCCGAAGTCAGTTTCCCCATCATTGAAGAAATGAAGCTTGTGGGTGTGGTGTTTTATGATGCCGGGGATGCCTATGAAAAGAGCGAGAATATCGTGTGGGATGATCTTTATACCAGTTTTGGTGGGGGGATCCGCTGGTATTCTCCCATGGGGCCCATCCGCATTGAATACGGCAGTATTTTAAATGGCAAGGAGTACAGCGGGGGAAGATGGGAATTTTCCATGGGTGGCACTTTTTAAAAGAGGTTGTGCTGTATTCCAGTGCGGGATGTGCAACCCTGATTTTTAGATTTGACTATTTAATAGAATAAACTGTGGAGGACGTTATGAAAAAGACAGGTATGGCAATGTTGCTGACAGTGGTTTTTCTTCTGTGTACCGTGGGAGTTACCTTGGCCGCCGGAGGATTCAAGCTCGGAGTGGTTAATTTTCAGAAGGTGCTTTCCAGTTCAAGTCAAGGAAAGATGGCAAGCGCGGAGATGAATCAGAAGGGCAAGGAAATGGAGGAAACCGTAAAAAAACAGGAAGAGGAGCTCATGGAGCTGCAAAAAACCCTGGAGCGGGAAGCACTGGTCATGGGCAAAGAGAAAAGTGAACAAAAACAGCGGGAATTCCGCATCAAGGCCAATGATTACAAGACCATGAAGGCTGGTTATCTTAAAGAGTTCAAGCAGATGCAGGCCCGGTATTTTAATAAAATCAAAACCGAGGTGCTGGCCCTGGCACAAACCCTTGGGAAAAAGGAAGGATTTGATCTTGTCCTGGAAATCAATGAAGGGGGCGTAATGTACTATAAAGATACCATTGACATCACCGACCAGCTGATAGAAGCCTATAACAAAACGGCGGCAGCGGCAAACTGATGGTGTTATCAGTTGCGGACATCGCACAAAAATTTAATGCAGTTGTTGTAGGGGATGCCAGCCGGAAAATCCATGGGGTGGCTCCCTTTGATCAGGCAGGCCCCAAGGACTTAACCTTTGCCGTGGATGCCGGGTGCCTGAAACAGCTTAAAACCTCCGGTGCCGGTGCAGTTATGGTTCCTGAAAGCCTTTCTCTGCCCGTATTGGAAGATGCCGGTGGCACCTTTCTTGTGTGTGAACACCCTAAATTGTTTTTTTTCAAGGTGCTGTCCTGGTTTCATCCGGAAAAAAGACCCTCTCCCGGCTGTTCCTCCCTGGCCGTGACGGGCATGGATTTTACCTGTGGACAGGATAATATCGTTTCCCCCCATGTGTTCATCGGGGACCATGTCACCCTGGGCCATCGGGTATGGATCATGCCGGGGGTTTTCATTGGGGATCATGTGGTAATTGGTGATGACACCGTTATTAAACCCAATGTAACCATCATGGAGCGAACCCGTATTGGTTCCGGAGTCCTTGTGCATTCCGGTACCGTCATCGGAAGTGATGGGTTCGGATTCACCCCCAGTGGCGATGCCCATGAAAAAATTGTCCATGCCGGGTTTGTTCAGATTGACGACCATGTGGAAATCGGTGCCTGTAATACCATTGACAGGGGCACCATGGGGCGCACCTGGCTTGGCTCCGGCGTGAAAACAGATAACCAGGTGCACATTGCTCACAATGTCACCATCGGTCCCAACACCCTGATGGTGGCCCAGGCGGGCATTGCCGGCAGTACCACCATTGGAGCCAATGTCATAATTGCTGGTAAAGCCGGTATTTCCGGGCATCTTAAGGTCGGTGACGGTGCCATTGTGGGACCGGGTGCCGGTGTGACTAAAGATGTGCCCCCCGGGGAGGTTGTCTCCGGGGTTCCGGACATGCCCCATAAACTGTGGTTAAAGGTGGGACGCATCCTGCCGCGACTGCCTGAAATGAGAAAACTGCTGCTCTCCCTGGAGCGAAAGATAAAAGTCATTGAGAACAGCATTGAAACGGAGTTATCCCATGATTCATCCCACGGCCATCATTGATGCCGAAGCAGAAATCGGTCCCAATGTGACCATTGGTCCCTATGCCATTGTCAAGGGTAATGTCACCATTGGTGCAGGCACTGAAATTGGCCCATACACCACCATTGACGAGTATGTCAGTGTAGGGCCAAATTGTCGTATTTTTCAATATGCCTCCATCGGGGCAGCCCCCCAGGATCTTAAATATCATGGAGAAAAGACCTATCTTAAAATAGGCAGAGGTACCATTATAAGAGAGTTCGTCACCATCAACCGGGGCACGGCCTTTGGCGGAGGCTACACCGAGGTGGGTGAAGAAAATTATCTCATGGCCTATACCCACATTGCCCATGACTGCAAAACAGGAAAGCAGGTGATTCTGGCCAACAATGCAACCCTGGCCGGGCACATTGAACTTGGGGATAACGTCACCGTGGGGGGGCTTGTGGCCATTCATCAGTTTGTCAAAATTGGTGAGCATGCCTATATTGGGGGGAAATCCGCGGTGGTAAAGGATATCCCCCCCTATGTGATAGCCGCTGGGGACCGGGCAAGCCTCCATGGCCTGAACAATGTGGGCCTCAAGCGCAAGGATTTTTCTAAATCGACCCTGCTCAGCCTTAAAAAGGCCTATCGAATTGTATTTCGCATTGGTCTTACGGTGAAACAGGCTTCGGAGCGGGTCCGGGCCGAGGTGGAACAGATTCCGGAAGTGGTTAATTTTATTCAGTTCATTGAACGTTCCAGCCGAGGCGTTACCCGATAAATGGAATCCATTGGTCTCATTGCAGGGGGAGGGCAGTTTCCTTTGCTGTTTGCCCGTAAGGCCAGGCAGAGTGGAATAAACGTCCACGCTGCAGCCTATGTCAATGAAGCCTGTGCCAAGCTTGCAGATGAGGTGGTTTCCATTCAATGGCTGCACCTCGGGCAGGTGACAAAACTTCTTAAATATTTTCGAAAACAGGGGGTGACCCGGGCCGTGATGCTGGGTACCATTAAAAAGACACGGATATTCACCGATATCCGGCCCGACTTCAAGGCCCTTGCCTTTATTGCAGCCATGGGACATACCCATGATGACGGTATACTGAGTACATTTGCAGATCTTCTGGAAAAAGAAGGGATTACCATTTGTCCCTCTACCTTTCTGTTGCCGGATCTGCTTTCCCCCAAAGGTTGCTGGACCCGGAAAAAACCGAGCCGGGCAGCCAGAAAAGACATTGTTACCGGTTGGCGAATGGCAAGGGGCATCGGGCAGATGGACATAGGTCAGTGTGTGGTGGTGTCCAATGGCACCGTTCTGGCCGTGGAGGCAGCAGATGGCACTGATGCCACCATAAGGAGGGGGGGCAGTTTAAGCTCCGGGGGGGCAGTGCTTGTAAAACTTGCCAAGCCCCATCAGGATCTTCGCTTTGATCTGCCGGCATCGGGGGTGGAAACCATCCGGGCCATGGCGGAATCCGGCGTGGACGTACTGGTGCTGGAGGCACAGAAAAGTCTTTCCTTTGACCGCACCGAGATGATTCGTCTGGCCGATGAAAAGGGAATTTCCATTGTGGCCATGGACGAAATAGATGGGATATCATGAGGAAAATCCAGGGCAGTTTACCGCCTTGTTACCGGGAAATTTTTCCCAAAAAATATTAATTGTATTTCAGGCCACATGAAAAATGCCAGAAAAATAATGATCATTGCCGGAGAACCCTCGGGGGACCTGCACGGGGCCAATGTGGTCGGGGCCTTGAAAAAAAAACATCCGGATATTCGTATTTCCGGCATCGGCGGGGATGCCATGGCCCGGGCAGGGATGGATCTGCGATTTCACATCCGTGATCTTTCAGTCATGGGGGTCACCGAGGTGCTTTTAAAGATGCGAAGTATTGCCGGGGTGTTTCGTGGCATGGAGCGTCATTTGGAACAATGGGCACCGGATTTGCTTATCCTCATTGATTATCCCGGCTTTAATCTTAAAATGGCTGGTGTAGCAAAGGCCATGGGGATTATGGTCCTTTATTATATATCTCCCAAGGTATGGGCCTGGAAGCAGTCCCGGCTGAAAAAAATAAAAAAAAATGTGGATCATGTGGCCCTGATTTTTCCCTTTGAGGTTCCCCTATACCGGAGGTGGAAAATTCCCCATACCTTTGTGGGGCACCCCCTTTTGGACTGCCGTGATTATGCGGTCTCCAATGTGCCCGGTGCCAAGGACGGGGACTTTGTCATTGGTCTTTTACCGGGTTCCAGAAACAGCGAGATTGACATGCTACTGGAGCCACTTTTAAAGGCCTCATTGAAGATAATCCACCGAAATCCCCGGGTCCGATTTCTTCTTTCCCGGGCAGATGCTGTGGATAAAAAGCATTTTGATCTGATTTTGACGCGCCACAGTGCTCACCATCATTTACAGGTAATCCCGGGAGATGTCACCCAGGTACTGACCCAGGCAGATCTCATCATCGCTGCATCGGGAACTGTAACACTGGAGGCGGCGCTTTTCGCAGTTCCCACCATTATTGTCTATAAAATGTCCCGGATCAGCTACGCCCTTGCCCGTCTGTTTGTTCGGATTCGTCATGCGGGGCTTGCCAATATAATTGCAGGCAAGGAAATCATGCCTGAACTGCTCCAGGACAATACCAGCCCGGAGAAAATAAGTGATATGGCACTTCATCTGCTGGAGGGGAACCTGCTGTTGTCCATGCACAGGCAACTTCAAATGATTCCCATTCTGTTGGGAGGCAAAGGGGCTTCCCGGCGGGTGGCAGCCCTTGCCTTTGAGTTGATGGAACCCACATAAGGACCCGGATTGTTCATTCAAATCTCTTGACAGGGTCACCGATAATTGTCATAAATAAAAACATCATTTTTTGTTTCAAGCATCCTTGAATTTCGCTTAAATAAGGTCTGTGATATCGCGGGTCTGCTATATCATTCGCTCAATTGCTGGACTTAAATGTTGGCGAACGAGGACTGGCTTTTTGATGGAAGGCTGAGGCTTTTAGCAGGCTTTATGTCTTTTTATATGAAACTTAATCTAAGAGGTTGGCATAATAAGCGTTTTATTTTTCGTTGTGGGTGGTGCTCACAGCCATGTGGGTTTATGGAAAATTGCTTATTCCTAAAAAGCCCAATGAAACACGTCAGCCTCCCTCACGAACTAATCCAAACCGAAAGTTAAGTTGCTCGTGAGTTATAACTTCTTATTTTTTATACTGCCTTTGCTGCTTTGAACTTATATTTAATACAGCCTGTATGGGGTTGATTGGAGAACTTATAGCTGTTGAATATATATTATTGGCGTAATTTAAAACCGGGTTTGGTCATAACTTGGCTTGCTCGTCATCGTTGACGGGCCGACGGGGTCAGGCTTGTGTTATTGTGGCTTTGACAACTATCTGTGTTTTAAGGTAGATTTCAACAAAAGCGTCAATATTGCAAGTCTGAATCCACACTTATGTAGCCCATGTTGTGACCAAGCCTTTAAAACCCATAGGGAGGAACCATCCATGAAATGTTTGAAAACCGGTTTGACCGTCATGCTCGCCCTTGCCCTTTTATCATCCACTGCGGTTCTGGCAGGGACCCTTGATGATGTAAAGGCAAAGGGATATATCCAGGCAGGGGTTAATGGAGATCTGTTCGGATTCGGCAAGCCCGATGAAAAAGGCGAATGGAAGGGATTGGATGTGGATACGGCAAGGGCCGTTGCCGCCGCTGTATTCGGCGATGCCACCAAGGTGAAATTTACCCCACTCACAGCCAAGACAAGGTTTACTGCCCTTCAGTCCGGCGAAATTGATGTACTTACCCGTAACTGTACCCAGACCCTTAGCAGGGATACAGCCCTGGGGCTTGATTTCTGCCAGGTCAATTTCTATGATGGCCAAGGCTTTCTTATTCATAAAAAACTGGGAGTAAAGAGTGCCAAAGAACTTGATGGTGCCTCTGTGTGTGTCCTTCCTGGAACTACCACTGAACAGAATGTGGCGGATTTTTTTCGTGCCAACGGCATGAAGATGAATCCTGTGGTTATTGAAAACACAGCAGAACTTGCCAAGGCTTTTTTTGCCGGCAGATGTGACTGCCTCACCTCTGATGCCTCCCAGCTTGCAGGCACCCGGGCTGTTGCTCCCAATCCCGGTGATTACATGATCCTGCCAGAAGTCATTTCCAAAGAACCCCTTGCCCCTGCTGTTCGCCATGGTGACAACCAGTGGAAGGATATTGTCAATTACTCCGTACTAGCCATGATCAACGCAGAAGAGCTTGGTATTACATCCAAGAATGTGGATGAAAGCCTGAAGAGTACCGATCCCAAAGTGAAACGTTTCCTGGGCGTGTCCCCGGGTAATGGAAAATCCCTGGGTCTGGACGAAAAATTTGCCTATAATATCATAAAGCAAGTGGGAAATTACGGCGAAGTATTTGAAAGAAATGTGGGAACAGATACCCCACTGATGATTGAACGAGGCCTCAATGCCCTGTGGACCAATGGGGGGTTGATGTATTCTCCTCCGTTTAAATAAATGGGATTCAATGGGGTCAGGTATTCACACCTGATCCCATGCCCGGAATACAGATCGATATGGAGGTATTCCCATTTTCCAGGTTTCAGGCTTAATCAACTATGGTGCCAAGCCTGCGTTATTGGCATTATCCGTGGGTGCGGCTTTTGTACAGGCTGTGGCTCATAACGCGAATAACTAAGGCCTGATACCCAGGTTGCTCCTGAAATAAGCTCATGGAATTGTATGATATATATGCCGGGGATATGGAATACGCCTGGTCGCTATTTTTCCAGACATTGTTTTTTACAAAAGGTCACTATGGACAACGTTTCTTCTGAAAAAACATCCTTTTTTCGTGATCCCGAAAAGCTGGCTCTTTTATATCAGTTTGTGGTCATGGCGGGGGTGGCTCTGCTGGCATTTTATCTTGTCAGTAACACCTTGGCCAATCTTGAGAGGCAATCAATTGCCACCGGTTTTGCCTTTTTTGACAAGGAAGCCTCCTTTGAGATCGGCGAATCCCTGATCTCATATTCTGCAGCGGACTCCTATGCCAAGGCTCTTCTTGTGGGGGTGTTAAACACCCTTATTGTGTCTTTTTTCGGTATTGTGCTCACCGTGATACTGGGTACGATTCTGGGAGTGGCCCGTCTTTCGTCCAATTGGCTGGTTTCCCGGTTGTCTGCCATTTATATTGAAGTGTTCCAAGATATACCGGTGCTGTTGCAGCTTTTTTTCTGGTACGCTTTTTTCTATGAAATCCTGCCATCCCCCCGCCAGGCCTTCAATCCTTTTTCCGGTTTTTTCCTGTGTAATCGTGGCATGATTTTTGGTATTCCCCAGTGGCATCCTGCCCTTGGCTATATGGCCGCAGCATTTGTCATGGCGGGTATTATTGTTTTTTTCCTTAAAAGATGGGCCACAAAGAGACAGGAAGCCACGGGGCAAATTTTTCCTGTGTTCAAGGTTTCCATTCTTGTGCTTCTGGGGTTGCCGGCTTTTGTCTGGTTTCTTGGCGGGACCCCCATGGAAATGAATATTCCCCGGCTTTCTGGGTTTAACTTCAAGGGCGGGGTCAGCGTCAGTCCGGAATTCAGTGCCCTGTTACTGGGGCTTGTGCTTTACACGGCGGCCTTTGTGGCCGAGGTGGTCCGGGCCGGTATTCAGTCCGTGAGCAAGGGGCAGACCGAAGCGGCTTTGTCCATTGGGCTCAAGCCCGGCCAGGTCCTTAATCTGGTGATTCTTCCCCAGTCCCTGCGGGTGATTATCCCGCCCTTGACAAGCCAGATGCTTAATCTTACCAAAAACAGTTCCCTGGCCGTGGCCATCGGGTATCCTGATTTTGTTTCCGTGGCCGGTACTACCATTAATCAGACGGGGCAGGCCATTGAAGGGGTTGCCATGATCATGGTGGTGTACCTCATTTTCAGTTTATCCACCTCCGCGTTCATGAACTGGTATAATAAGAAAATCAAACTTGTGGAAAGATAAAGAAATCATGGAATCCAAATCTCAGCAACCGGACATTCCCATGGTGAGACCCCCTGCCACCAGTGTGGGCGTCATCGGATGGGTTCGAAGCAATCTTTTCAACGGCCCCTTTAATTCTTTGCTGACCCTTGTGGTACTTTACCTGCTGTGGATCAGTGTTCCTCCCTTTGTGAGGTGGGCCTTTTTAGACAGCGTATGGATGACGGCAAGCGAGGGCTGTCGCAACATTGACGGTGCCTGCTGGTCGGTGATTCCCGCCAACCTGCGATTTATTATCTTCGGTTTTTATCCCCATGATCTTCAGTGGCGGCCCCTTCTGGCCATGGTGATTCTGGTGGTTTTGCTTTTTTACAGCCAGGATCGCAGGCGTTGGAAGAAATCATTGATGTATCTGTGGATCTGTGGCCTTGTCATCATGGGGTTACTGATGAAAGGCGGGGTGCCGGGGCTTAAATCCGTGGAAAGTTCCCAATGGGGCGGATTGCCCTTAACCCTTCTGTTGTCGGTGTTTGGTCTTGCTTTAGCCTATCCCGTGGGCATTGTACTGGCCCTGGGACGGCAGTCCAGAATGCCGGTGATCAAATCCCTTTGCGTGGTTTATATTGAGCTGATCCGCGGGGTGCCTCTGATCAGCCTTTTGTTCATGTCTTCGGTGGTGTTTCCCCTGTTTTTACCCGAAGGGGTGAGCATCAACGCCATTTTTCGTGCCCAGGTGGCCATTATCATGTTCACCGCTGCCTACATTGCCGAGGTGGTGCGCGGCGGACTCCAGGGGATGAACAAGGGGCAGTACGAAGCCGCCGATGCCCTGGGACTTAATTATTTTCAGACCATGCGTCTGATTATTTTGCCCCAGGCCCTGAAAATTGTTATTCCACCTTCTGTGAGTATTCTTATTTCGGCCTTCAAGGATACCTCCCTTGTGGTGATCATTGCATTGTATGATCTTTTGAAAACCACCCAGTCCACCCTGTCTGACCCAAAGTGGATGGGGTTTTCTGCCGAAGCCTATATTTTTGTGGCCCTGATTTATTTTGTCTGCTGTTTTTTTATGTCCAATTACAGCCGCAGGCTGGAGCAGGAGCTCAACCGAGAGTTGTAACTGCATACAGCTCACATGGCACAACATCCTGTCACAGCGAAGAATGAAAATGGCAAGATACCGTCTTCGAAGGGACCATTGAACCGACCCCGAACCGTCGCTGGGCAAGGCCAGAACAAACCAGGAACTGGCTCTGGAAAATAATAACCATAGACATTTGGATAAAACCCATGAACGATACCCAGACAAAAACGCCTGAAATTGATCAAAATTCCGATATCATACAGATTACCGATATGCACAAGTGGTATGGGGATTTTCATGTCCTTAAAAATATTTCGCTCCGGGTAAAAAAACAGGAGCGTATTGTCATCTGCGGCCCCTCTGGCTCCGGAAAATCCACATTGATCCGGTGCATCAACCGCCTGGAAGAGCATCAGAAGGGTAAAATTGTGGTGGACGGCATTGAGCTGACCAATGATCTGAAAAATATTGAAAAAATCCGGGCGGAAGTGGGGATGGTTTTCCAGCATTTTAATCTTTTTCCCCATTTGACCATTCTGGATAATTTGACCCTGGGTCCCATCTGGGTGAGAAAGACCCCCAAAAAAGAAGCCGAAGATATAGCCATGTATTATCTTGAAAAGGTGCGCATTGCTGAGCAGGCAAAAAAATATCCAGGCCAGCTTTCCGGGGGGCAGCAGCAGCGGGTGGCCATTGCCAGAAGCCTTTGCATGAAGCCCAATGTCATGCTATTTGATGAACCCACCTCTGCCCTTGATCCAGAGATGGTTAAAGAGGTGCTGGATGTCATGATCAGTCTTGCCAATGACGGCATGACCATGATTGTGGTGAGTCATGAAATGGGTTTTGCCCGAAGTGTGGCCCATCGAGTCCTGTTCATGGATTATGGTGAAATTGTAGAAGGTAATACGCCCCAGGCCTTTTTTGATAATCCACAGCATGATCGAACTAAACTTTTTTTAAGTCAGATACTTGATTAAATGGCATATTGCTTTATTCTTAAGTGATTAATTTCGTGTTATGACGGGAAGAACGTATCCGTTGATATTGCACAATGCAAAGCTTAACAGGCCCAGCATCCCGGTGGATGGTAAGCGCGGCGTCATACCTTAAAAGTTTGATGCTTCTGGTAAAAAACGATTATAAATCAGGATGGTATGACCAGCCAGTTGACACTTTTGTTGATGTGCATCATTTTTTCAGCTTTTTTTTCATCCGCCGAAACGGCCCTGTTTTCCATAAGTAAAATCCGTGCACTTCATCTTGCCAAAGAGGGCAAGCGGGTTGATGAAATTATTTACAGGATGAAACAGGATTCCCACAAGCTTTTATCCACCATTCTCATTGGTAATAATCTTGTAAATATCGGCGCGTCTTCCCTGGCTACAGCCCTTGCCATGGATACTTTTCAATCCAATGCAGTTGGTATATCCACAGGAATCATGACCTTGATTATCCTTGTGGTGGGAGAAATTTTTCCCAAATCCTTTGCGGCCCGGAACAATATTTTTGTGTCAAGGGCGGTTATTATTCCCTTGTTCTGGATGTCAAAGGCCTTTTATCCCCTGATTTTGGTTCTAAATTTTATCCCCAAACTGCTTCGAAGTGTTGATGGGGCCCCTGCCGTCACCGAAGATGAATTGATGACCATGGTGGAAGTGGTGGAAGAAGAAGGGGAGATAAAAGAGGAAGAAAAGGAATTTATTTCCAATATATTTGAATTTGATGACACCAGTGCATCGGAGATCATGACACCCAGGGCAGACATGTACGTCATTGATATTAATGATCCCCTGGACATTAAAACCATTTTAAAATCCGGATTTACCCGTATTCCTGTAATGGATGGGCACATAGATAACATCATTGGTGTGTTGAACGTTAAGGATCTTTTTGCAAGTTATCATGATACCTGTGAAAATCCCATGGGAACCCTGGATATCCATGAGATCATCCGGGATGCCTATTTCATTCCGGCATCAAAAAAACTTGACTCCCTTTTGCATGTTTTCAAGCGCATCAAGATTCACATTGGCATTGTGGTGGATGAGCATGGCGGTGTTTCGGGTATTGTAACCATGGAAGATGTGCTGGAGGAAATTGTGGGGGAGATTAGTGATGAAACCGATCGTGTGGACCCCCACATTGTTACTTTAAACGGTCAGAAGTGGATTGTTCTTGGTAAAACTGAAATAGATGAGATCAATAAGGCTCTGGAACTGTCCATCCCTGAATCCAGCGACTACGACACCTTTTCAGGATTTATTCTGGATAAACTTGGCCGAATTCCCAAGGTGGGTGAAAGTATTAAAATCGGGAAATACACCGCCACCGTAAAAGAACGGGAAGGCAATCGTATCCGCAAGTTTGTTTTTAAGGCCCTGTAAAAAAACTGGCTCTGTCCCATTGGTCCCCCAGTTGTGAGGGACGCTTGATGCTGAAACAAATCCACGGCGATGGGATCAGGCCCCCAAAAAATAACTTGACAGAGAAAAGCCCAGCATATAAATATCATAACCCATGATGACTCACTTTTTTGCAGGTCGGTATTTTTTTTATTTCTGGTTTTATTTTAAAACCGGTCTGCAGGCGGTGCGCTTAAAAGAAAATTGAGTTAGATAAAAATAGCAAGAATGAGCCGCAGCAGACCTTAAACAGATGGTCTCTGCGGCTTTTTTTATGGAAAAGGGTTCAGGGACAAAGGTTTCCTGCAGCCCTTTTTTATTCTGGAAAGGAGTGGTCCCATGGAAGACAAAAAACAAGAGATTGAACGGCAACTGGCTGAGTTGAGAGCCCGCATTGATGTCATTGATGCTGACATCCTGGGCCTGATAAACCAGCGCCTGGGCATTGGAAAGGAAATTGGCAGGATCAAGGATCAGCAGGGGGCCGGGGTGCTGGACCAGGGACGGGAAAAGCGTCTTCTGCAACGTCTGGCCAGGATCAATGACGGCCCTGCCACCGAAGATCTGGTGCGCTATCTGTTCAATGTGATCATGACGGCCACCCGGGAAATCCAGAAGTCCAATCGGATCTCTTTTCTGGGACCCGTGGGTAGTTATACCCACATTGCGGCTCTGAATCTGTTCAGCCATTCGGGTAAATTCATTGAGCAGGGCAGTATACGGGCTATCTTTCTGGAAATTGAGAAGAAAAACAGTCATTACGGGGTGGTGCCGGTGGAGAACTCCATTGAGGGAGCCGTAAATCACACCCTGGATCTTTTTTCCGAGTTCGATGTGTATATCACGGCAGAGCACTATGAACGGATCTCCCATGATCTATTATCCCTTTCCGGGGAGATGTCTGCCATCAAGACCATCTATTCCCACCCCCAGGCCCTGGCCCAGTGTCGGGGATGGCTTCGAAAAAAAATGCCGGATATTGAAACCGTGGAAGTGAGCAGTACCTCCCGGGCTGCCGCACTGGTGGCGGAAAATCCCCTGGCAGCAGCCATTTCCAGCAGAAGGGCCGCCCATATTTACGGCCTGAAAGTGGTGGCATCCCGCATTGAAGACCATGTCAGCAATATTACGAGGTTTTTGTCCATCGGGCGAGAGAAAAAAGCACCCACGGGCAAAGATAAAACCTCCATCATGTTTGCCACCTCCCATGTGCCCGGGGCCCTTTTCATGGCCTTGGAGCCGGTGAAACTGGCCGGGCTGAACATGGTGAAATTGGAATCCCGTCCCACCCGGCACCAGAACTGGAGTTATTACTTTTTCATGGACGTTGAAGGTCATATTCAGGAGAAAAGGGTGGCGGACACCCTGTCCCGGATGAAACCCCATTGTCTGTACTTAAAGGAACTGGGTTCTTATCCGGCAGGAAAGCCTGCTGTGGAGGATATTCAGCGATGATCGCCAATACCGTCACCGATCTTTATGCCGTGTTCGGTAATCCCGTGTCCCATTCCATGGGACCGCTTATGCACAATACCTGGTTTGCCCATTGCAAGGTCAACGCAGTTTACATGGCTTTTGCCTTAGGGGATATCCGCCAGGGAATGGATGCCATGAGAGCCTTGAATATCAAGGGGGCTTCGGTGACCATTCCTTTTAAAGAAAAGATCCTTGAATGCCTTGACGGGGTGGATGACATGGCAGCAGAGATCGGGGCGGTGAACACCGTTATAAATCGCAACGGCCAGCTCTGGGGATACAACACCGATTGTGCCGGTGCCGTGGACCCTTTAAAACAGGTATGCCCCCTCGGAAACAAAAATGTTTACATATTGGGTGCAGGTGGGGCTGCCCGGGCCGTGGCCTTTGGCATTGCCCGGGAAAAGGGGCGTGTCTTTATTGTGAACCGCAATAGAGACCGGGGGCAACGCCTTTGTGATCATGTAAAGGGCACCTTTGTGCCCTGGGAAAATTTTACGGGAGTAGATGCCGATATTATTATTAATACCACCCCCTGTGGCATGGTGCCGGATATCCATTCAAGCCCGGTAAAAACCAATGTCCTCCATGACGGCATGGTGGTGATGGACATTGTGTATAATCCCCTTGACACCCGTCTGCTTTCCGACGCAAGGGCTGCGGGCTGCACCACCATTGACGGTTTTTCCATGTTCATACATCAGGGGGCCCATCAGTTTCGTCTGTTCACCGGACAGGAACCTCCCCTGAATTTAATGAAAAACACCCTAATAAAAGCGATGAAACTCCAATGAAATCCATAAAGAAAAGAGAAATATCCCCTGGAACCGTGACCATTCCGGGCTCAAAAAGTATTTCCCACCGCATGTTGATCTGTGCGGCCCTGGCCCATGGCACCTCCATTGTTAAAAATGTACTGGAAAGTGAAGATCTGGCCCATACCCGGTGCGCCCTTTCTGACATGGGGGCAGCCATGACGGTGGGCGATGACGGTACCATAACGGTGCAGGGGGTGAAGGGCAGGCCAACCCCCCATGGGCCTGACATCTATCTGGGGAATTCAGGCACCTCCATGCGCCTTCTGGCCGGTGTGGCGGCCTTGGGCAGCACTCCCTATGTGCTCACCGGAGATCAACGTATGCAGGAACGTCCCATGGGGGATCTGCTGACTGCATTGCAGATGATAGGTGTGAAGGCCAGCTCCCGGAAAGGAGATGGCACCCCTCCGGTGTGCATCCAGGGCGGCATCAGAAAAGGAGGGGGGGTGACCCTGGATTGTTCCCAGAGCAGTCAGTATCTGTCATCGCTTTTAATGATGGGTGCGATGCTTGATCAAGGCCTTTTAATCACCCTTCCGGCCCCGGCCGTATCTGCTCCTTACATTGATCTGACCATGGATATCATGGCAAAATTTAATGTGAAGGCAAAGCGGGTGGATGATACCCACTATGAGGTTCCCGGAAACCAAACCTATATTCCCGGAAATTTTTCAGTGGAGCCGGACCTTTCCAATGCCAGTTATTTCTGGGCCATGGGGGCGGTGTCCGGTCAACAGATCAAGGTGGCCCACATCAATCAATCCTCCCTCCAGGGGGATATCCGGCTTTTGGATATTTTTAAACAAATGGGGTGTACTGTCTTCTGCGAGGCCGACGGCATCACCGTTTCTGGTAAAGATCTTTCGGCGGTGACGGTGGATATGTCCGACATTCCCGATGTGGTGCCCACACTTGCGGTTGTGGCCTGTTTTGCCCGTGGGACCACAAAAATCAATAATATTGCCCATCTGCGTCAGAAGGAATGTGATCGCATTTCTGCGGTGGTCTCTCAGTTGAAAAAACTGGGGGTGGACGCCCGTCAGGGGGACGACTGGTTGTCTGTGACCGGGAATACCACCATGGAAGGGACCATCATTGAAACCTTTAATGATCATCGCATTGCCATGGCCTTTTCCATCATCGGTTTGATGGTGGAAGGAATTACCATTGAAAACCAGGGCTGTGTTGCCAAGTCTTTTCCCGGCTTCTGGGATATTCTTGATCAGTTATAAAATAAGGAGGGGAACATGGCAGGAAGCAGTTTTGGAAAAGTATTTCAGGTGTCCACCTGGGGGGAATCCCACGGGCCGGGCCTGGGGGTGGTGGTGCAGGGGTGTCCACCGGGCATTGCCTTAAATGAGGCAATTCTCCAGAAGGCCCTGGATAAGAGAAAGCCGGGGCAGGGAAGCACAAGTACCAAGCGAAAAGAGCCGGATCTTGCCGAGATTCTTTCCGGTACATTTGAGGGGGTTACCACCGGAACTCCCATCAGCATTATGATTCGAAACCAGGATGCCAGATCTCGGGATTACCAGAAAAATGCGGCGGCCTTTCGCCCGGGGCATGGGGATATCACCTACCAGGCAAAGTACGGCATTCGGGACTGGCGGGGAGGGGGAAGGGCCTCAGCCAGGGAGACAGCTGCCAGGGTAGCAGCCGGTGCCGTGGCCCAGGCGTTCCTGGATACCCATGGGATAAAAATTGACACCACCACCCTGGCCCTGGGCGGCATCTGCATTGAAAAAATGGACATGGATCCTGTGGCCAATCGCCTGCAATGCCCGGACAGTGCGGCCTTTGAAAAAATGGAAGCCAGGATTGGAGAAATAAAAAAACAGGGAGATTCCCTGGGGGGGGTGGTTGAAGTCATTGCCCGCCAGGTTCCCCCCGGGCTGGGGGACCCGGTATTTGACAAACTGGATGCCGATATTGCCAAGGCCTTGATGAGCATTGGTGCGGTAAAGGCCGTGGAGATCGGGGCTGGATGCCGTGCCGCCGCCATGACGGGCTATGAGAACAATGATCCCATTACGTTGGAAGGGTTTGAGTCCAACAACAGTGGCGGCATTCTTGCTGGCATCTCCAATGGAGAGGATATCGTGGCAAGGGTTCATGTAAAACCCATTCCATCCATTGGCAAATCCCAGCACACCGTGGATGAACAGGGAAACGAAGTCAGTCTTTCCACCACCGGCAGGCATGATATCTCTGCTATTCCCAGAATTAACCCGGTGTGCCGGGCCATGCTGGCCCTGGTGCTTGCCGATCATTTGCTGCGCCAGAAATGCGTGAGATAAAAATAATAAGGCATATAAATTTTTCCCGGTTAGTGGTGGAATCAAGTCGCCTGTTCTTCACACTCCTTAGCAGGCCAAACGGGCCGGCGCCGATCTAAAGCGCAGGAACTGCGGGCAAGTTTGTCCTCAAACAGCCTGTGCTTCTTAACGCTCGGCAGGGCAAATGGGCTGATCGCCTTTGCCTCCGAATGGGCCGGTCCCATGGCCCGCCGGGGGCTCTGGTCTCGCATTTTTATATAACGGGCATGTCCTGGCGGACACAACGAATAATGGGTCGTAGACGCGGAGCCAAATGGCATTATACCGCCCCCCCCCCCCCCCCCGACGGGCAATGGGCCCGGACCGGAACTGTAGACAGCTCAATTGTCCGGTTCCTATTGCCCATCAGGGGGGGCGGCTCTGTTGAGGAAAACTTGAAGGCTAGCTTTTCATAATAAAAGACAATATGAAAATAAGCTCTGATTTCAATAGGATGTAAAAAAAAGTTTTTTTATGTTAAAAAAGTGTTTGACACGGGTTTGGATTTCATGTAGATATTG